>CATMQD010000134.1 GCA_950073045.1 uncultured Flavobacteriales bacterium
CGAGTTTATGACGAGATTAATAATGAATCCCTACCCTTTGCCAATGTGGTAGTGGAGGGCACCACCATTGGCACTACCACCGATGTGGACGGTAATTATGTGCTCGAGTTAGAGCCAGGTCTTTACAATATCACCGCGTCTTTTGTGGGCTACACCAATAAAACTGAATACGAGGTGCAGGTAACTCGTTCCAGGCCGGCAGTTATAAATTTTGCCCTCTCAGAAGGAAATCAAACTTTAGAGGAAGTTGAAGTAAGTGCCCAGGATCGCATCACGCGAAAGCAAGAAAGCCCTGTTTCGGTAAGCACTTTGGGAATTAATGAAATTCAACGAAACCCTGGTGGTAACCAAGATATTTCCTTGGTAATTCAATCTTTACCCGGGGTGGCCTCTACTCCTAATTTCCGTAATGACATTATTATCCGCGGTGGTGCTCCAAACGAGAATAGTTTCTTTTTAGATGGTATCGAAATTCCAGCCATTAACCACTTTGCCACCCAAGGTAGTTCTGGGGGACCAGTAGGTTTAATTAATGTGAACTTTATAAGGGAAGTAGATCTCTATACCTCGGCCTTTCCGGTAGAGAAAGCTAATGCTTTAAGTTCTGTTTTAGACATTAAACTTAAAGATGGACGTAGCGATAAAATTGGAGGCATTTTTCAAGTAGGCGCCTCCGAGGTGGGCTTAACCATGGAAGGCCCGATTAATGAAAAAACGACCTTTTTGGCTTCCGCCAGAAGAAGCTACCTCCAATTTTTATTCTCGGTATTGGAGCTTCCATTTTTACCTACCTACAACGACTTTCAGGTAAAGGTGAAGCACAAGTTTAATGACAAAAACCAACTCACCTTTATTGGCATTGGAGCCATCGATCAGTTTAAACTAAACCTCGATGCCAATGAAACCGAGACTCAGCAATTTCAATTAGCCTTTTTACCGGTTAATGAGCAGTGGAATTATTCGGTTGGAGCGAAGTACACTCGCTTTGGCGAAAACTCCTATACCAACTTTATCTTGAGTCGGTTTATGTTAAACAACTCTGCCTACAAGTATGAAGATAATGACGAAGTAAATGGACAACAGCTATTGGATTACCTCTCTCAAGAAATTGAAAACAAATTGCGTATTGAAAACTTCTACCGCAAAGATGGTTGGAGAGTTACCAGCGGCTTCGGCTTTGAGGAAACAAAGTATATAACTTCCGAACTCGATTTAAGGGTTCCTCCCGGGGTAGCCCCTCGCAATTATGAGACCGACTTAAGGCTATTCCAGTACTTTGCTTTTGCCAATGTTAATCGCAGTTTTTTAGCCGAGCGCTTAAATCTTAATTTAGGCTTACGCCTAGATGGAAATAGCTTTAACAGCAAGACTGCCAACCCCTTAAACCAAATTTCGCCCAAGCTAGCCCTAACTTATAACTTCAATTCGGATTTGAGCTTTAATGCCAATTACTCTATTTACAATCAGCTGCCACCTAATACTACTTTAGGCTTCCGTGATACTTTGGGGAATTTGGTGAATGAAGACTTAACTTATATCAGCACACAGCACTTGGTAGCTGGCTTTGCCTATTATCTGCCCTTTAATGCGAAGGTTACCATTGAGGGCTTTTACAAGATTTATGATAACTATCCTTTCCTTACCGAACGTGGGGTTAGCTTAGCAAATCTTGGTAGCGACTTTGGGGTAATTGGTAATGAGCCCGCTGCTTCTACCTCTACCGGTAGAGCTTATGGTTTAGAGTTTTTATATCAGCAAAAGCTATACGATGGTTGGTTTGGAACCTTAGCCTATACCTTGGTGAAATCCGAATTTTCGGATGCTGCTGGTAATTTAGTGCCCAGCTCTTGGGATAACCAAAATATCATTACCCTTACTGGAGGTAAGAAATTTGGCAAAAACTGGGAAGTAGGTGTACAATATCAATTCTTAGGTGGTGCGCCTTATACGCCTACCGATATTGCCACTAGCTCCTTAGTACAAGTGTATAATTTAAACCGTCGTGGACTACCCGACTGGAGCCGACTTAACACCGTTCGCTTTGATAATTTCAATCGGGTGAACATTCGAATCGATAAAAAATGGTTCTTCGAAAAATGGGCTTTAAACCTCTATTTAGATGTGCAAAACCTTTTAGGTCAGTCGGTTGACGGCGAACCATTATTGGCTTTAAACCGCGATGATCAAGGGAATCCGGTTATCTTAAATCCCATGGATCCTGCCGATCAACAACGCTACGATACCAAGTTATTGGAGAATGGTAATGGCACGCGAATCCCTTCCATTGGCATTATTATACAGTTCTAAGAAAAAGCATTTAACTGTATCTTAAGACTTTAGACGCAAAATCTGACAAGCCATTTTTAGCATCATCTACTAGATTAGCTTTAACTAAAACTAGAAAAGATGAAAAAATGGATTCCCTTAGCTGCTTTGGCGCTTTTTGCCATTGCTTGCTCTAAAGATGATGATCGCGAGATTTTACAGAATGAGCCAGAACCAATTGTCACGGATCATAGCGATGACATTCCGCTAGACGATGAAATAAAAACTCCCACAGAATAAGATGAAACCCAGCTAATTGCTGGGTTTTTTTATGCTTTGTAATTGCAAATACCTCTGGTCGCGGATTATAGCTTAGCCTAAATTCTATCTTCCAATCTAAGCATCAATAATATCCATATTATGCCATCCTCAACTGCAAGCATAATCTTAAATTGTTGGCTCTTATTTTGAAACTTTGATTCAGCAAAATCGACTCTTAGCCGACTATCAAACAATCCGGGCTTATACACTGGAACTGATGTCGGGCCTTAGCATTGAAGACCATCTTGCCCAAAGCAGCTTTGAAGCTAGTCCACCAAAATGGCATTTGGCACATACCACCTGGTTCTTCGAAAACCTAATTTTAAAGAACTGCTTGAGCGATTACCAGGAATTTGATCCACAGTATAATTATTACTTCAATTCCTATTATGAAGCATTAGGCCCTCGAATCGACCGGGCTTCAAGAGCTAGTCTCCTAAAACCCGAGCTTAAAGAAGTGCACCGCTACCGTAGCTATGTGGATGAACAAATGGAGCGGCTATTGAGTAAGCAAGAATTGGATGAGGCTAAACTTAATATTTTAAGGCTTGGCTTAAATCATGAACAGCAGCATCAAGAACTGTTTTTAACCGACTATAAAAAAGCCCTGGCCAATGAAATCCTTCCCCGGGCCTACCGCAAAGATTTTAAGGAAGAGCTTAGCTTGAACGAAAGTCCGCAATGGTTAGATTTTCCTGCCGGGCTCTATGAAATTGGTAATGATGGCTCCACATTTCATTTCGACAATGAGGCTCCAAGGCACAAGGTATATCTTGAAGAATTCGCCATCAGTAGTGCCTTAGTTACTAATGCCGATTGGTTGGAGTTTATCGAAGCGGGAGCGTATTCTGATCCTCAGTATTGGCATATGGATGGCTGGGAATGGCTTAAGGAGGAAAAAGCTGAGCATCCCCTTTACTGGCGCAATGTAGATAATGAGTGGTATCAGTTCTGCCTAAGCGGCTTAATAAAACTAAATTTAAAGGCCAGTGTTAACCATATAAGCTTTTACGAGGCCTATGCATTTGCGAACTGGAAAGGATTGCGTTTACCCACTGAGGCCGAATGGGAAATTGCCCAATCCAAATTTAATTGGGGCGAGCGTTGGGAATGGACCAATAGCGCTTATTTGCCCTATCCTGGTTATCAAGCCTATGAAGGTGCTGCTCGGGAGTATAATGGGAAGTTTATGATAAATCAAATGATCTTGCGAGGGGCTTCAGTAGCTACTCCTCCAAGACATTCCAGAAGTACTTACCGCAACTTCTTTCACCCTCACTTTCGCTGGCAATTTACTGGCTTAAGATTAGCTAAAAACCTATAAACCAAGAGCTATTTTGCTCTAACCCGCTAAAAAAGAACAAAATGTCAGATTATCTGAACGACGTAATAAAAGGCTTAAAGGCTAAAGACAAATACTTGCTCTCACGATATTTCTATGATGATATTGGCGACGGTCTTTTTCAAGAAATAATGACCCTCGATGAATACTATCTTAGTAGAGCAGAGAAGGAAATATTTGAAAATCATGCTGAAGCGATTTGTGCAGAATTCCCACAACAAGCCTTTCGCATGGCCGAGCTTGGTGCTGGTGACGGCACAAAAACGCGATTCTTACTGCAAGCGGCTTTAGAAGCTAAATTGGATTTCCATTACCATCCGATTGACATTTCGGCCAATGTTTTAGACATACTTAGTGCGAACCTTAAGAAATGGGTTCCCGAACTAAAAACTGAAGGCTTAGCCCAAGAGTACTTTGAGGCTTTACGTGGCTTAGCCAAGATGGAAGGCAAGCCTCTTGTAGTGCTATTCCTTGGTAGTAATATTGGTAATTTCCGTCGCGATAATGTGGATGTATTTATGGCTGAGCTTAGTAATAGTTTAAGACCCGGTGACCTTTTCTTATTAGGAGTAGATAAAAAGAAAGACCCCAATCGGATTTTAGCGGCCTATAATGATAGTCGAGGGGTTACAGCCGCTTTCAACTTTAATAGCTTAAGACGTATAAACCGCGAGTTGGGTGGCAGTTTCGACCTCAGTAAGTTTAAGTTTTACAATAGCTACGACCCTCATTCGGGTGAAAGTCGGTCATTTTTAATTTCCCTAGTAAAGCAAGATGTGTACATAGAAGCTGCTAAGCAGAGCTTCCACTTCGAAGCACATGAAGCCATTCACACGGAAACTTCTCGTAAATATGGCTCGGCCGATCTAAAAGACCTAGCCCAAAAGCATGGTTTTAAAATCAGAACAGAATTTACCGATTCAGAGAATTTATACCGCGATCAAATTTGGGAGAAGCTTTAAGCCTCGCTGAGCTTTGGCTTTTGAAAGATTGTAAATAGATGAGCCAGCACCACTACTATTGCTGCCCCAATAACATTATACCAGAGGTATTCTACTTGCAGGTTGCCAATTAGCGGCCAGCTGTAAACTTGGGCAAAATGGATAAATAGTACCACGGCCTCTGCAATTAGCGCAGCATAAAAAACGCCGCCGCCTTTAATCTTCTTAAAGAAGAAAGCTACAATGAAAATCCCGAGGATTGTACCATAGAACAGGGAGCCCAATACATTCACCATTTCGATAAGATTATCAAATAAATTAGCGATCAAGGCAAAACCGATTGCTAATAAGCCCCAAAATACCGTAAGTGCCTTCGACATGAAAAGGTGCTGTTTCTCTGTGGCTTCCTTACGGAATAGTCGATTGTAAAAATCTACAGAAGAAGTAGTCGCCAAAGCATTAAGCTCACTAGAAGTACTGGACATGGCCGCAGAAAATATTAAGGCAATAATTAGCCCTACCACCCCAATAGGCATAAAGTCCATCACAAAATTCAAGAATACATAATTCGTGTCTTTCACCTTAAAGTTTGGGTCCGCTTTTAGGAGCAAGGCCTTTACTTCACCGCGAATTTCACGATCTTCTTCCAAGCGATTAAGAAATACCTTCTCAGCTACATTCTCGGTTCGGAAGTCATCCGCCGCCAAGGCTATTTCAAATTCTGAACGGCTAGCTTGTAATTCGGAGTAGTTAAGGTCGTAGCGTGATTTTATTTCCTTTAATTCCCTTTCGTATTCGGTATTTTCTAATCCTTCTAGGGCCACCTCATTAAAGAAAACCGGAGGTTTAATATAGAGGTAGAATACAAATACCAAAACTCCGGTAAGCAGAATAAAAAGCTGCATTGGAATTTTCAGCATGGCATTAAACATTAGGCCTAGTCGGCTTTCGCGGATGTTTTTCCCACTAAGGTATCGTTGCACCTGACTTTGATCGGTACCAAAATAAGAGAGGGCCAAAAAGAGTCCTCCGGTTAATCCACTCCAAACGGTGTAGCGCTCATTCAGGTCGAAGTTAAAATCAAGGATTTCCATTCTTCCCGCTGATCCTGCCAGTTTAAAGGCCGTTCCTAAATCAACATGATCTTGAATACGGACTGCTAAAATCACAAAGGCCAAAGCCATGCCTCCAAGGATAATGGCCATCTGAATCTTTTGGGTGATGCTTACCGCTTTGCTACCTCCAGTAACGGTGTAAATAATCACCAAGAAGCCCACAAATAGATTGGTAAATCGAAGATCCCAGCCTAAAATGGTGGATAGGATAATTGCTGGAGCAAAAATGGTTAAGCCGGCTGCTAGTCCGCGTTGCACTAAAAAGAGCAATGCCGCTAGCAATCTGGTTTTAAGATCGAAGCGCGATTCGAGATACTCGTAAGCGGTATAAACCTTAAGCCGATAGTATATGGGGATGATAAAAGCGGAGATGATTACCAGCGCAATGGGTAAACCAAAATAAAATTGCACGAAACGCAGTCCAGATTCGTAGCCCAAACCGGGAGCACTTAAAAAGGTAATTGCGCTCGCTTGGGTGGCCATTACCGAAAGTCCAATGGTGAGCCATTTCATTTCGTTGCCACCGCGGAGATAATCGTTAAGATTATTGGACTGCCGAGTACGCCAAGTACCATAAGCCACAATTGCGAAGAGGGTTCCAAAAAGTACTATCCAGTCTGCCGTGCTCATTTATGCGTAGTAAGCGGTAATGAAGTAATAGATAATTATTTGCACGAAGAGAAAGATTAAAACGCCACTGTAAACTTGGCGCCATTTCATATCAGTTCTAGTCTTCATGCTCGTAAGATATCAAATTGGCTAAGAGGCGATAGGCTCCCGGTACTCCCGCTGGTAACTCGCGGAAGAAGGAAATTCCGGTATAAATAAAGGCTCCTTTGCCATAATTGGCGATGAGTAAACCCCCCAAACGATCGGGCTCTCCTTTATCGTGCCAAGCCAAAGGAGTAGCATATTGAGCATCCCAATCGCTAGCGAAATATAAACCTCTTTCTTGCACCCAATTCTCAAAATCGGCATTGCTAATTTTATTAGGTTCGTTTAAAACAGGATGGTCTTTCACCTCAAAGCGAACGGCCGCCCGCTCTTCGGTTACACGCTCACGGCTGATGGTAAATGGATAAGGTGCAAAATCGCCGCCTTGAAAAGAGCGAGATCGGGTATTATACTGCACAATTACATTGCCACCAGCCTGCATATAGTCCATTAATTGCTGGCGACGATTAAATAGCCATGCTTGAGTATTGTATGCGCGAATGCCAATTACTACCGCTTGGTATTGATTTAAATCGGCCTCACGTAAGCTGTTCTCATCTAAAATATCCACGGTGTAACCCATTTGACTAATCCCATCGGGAACTTTATCGCCAGCGCCATTAATATAGGCCACCTTCTCCCCGCGCTTTTTCAGATTCATGGGAATCATTGAGATTGCAGGATCCTCGAGAATCATCCGCTTATCAATATGCGGATAATCGATTTCTACTAATTTCTTAACTGGAACAAAGCGATGACTTTCACCAGCTATTGCACTTGGTTCCTTTACCAAGACATTAAGCTTCGCCGGTGCTGCTCCCATTTTTGGACTCAGCTTTAAGCTGATGGATTTAATACTATTTCCTTCACTAAAGCTTAAATTTAAACTGGAAGGCTGAACATCCCAACCTTCTGCTTCAAGCTGTAGGTCGTAGTCTCCGGCCTTGAAAGCTCTAAAGTCCAGTTCTAAACTTTGAGCCTCATCATCCAAAAAGAAAAGCTTATTAATACGACTGTTCACCACCAAGTTAGGCACAACCATCAATGGTCTTTCAATTTCACCTTCTACCCGATCGGAAAACTTATAGCGCACGGGCACCATCAGCGTAAAGCTGCGGCCATTTAACTGCACTTGAACGTCAAATGCTAAGGCCGGCTCATTTTCGGGCTTACCGATAAGGCCACTTTCCTTTACGGTGAACATGCCATCATAATCTTCTTTTAACCAATAAGGTTGAGAGTATGCATCCTCAGAAAGCTGAAATTCAAAATCCTTGCTAAATACCTCGTTATAAGCTAGTCCCTTATTGATCTGACGGTCCGAATATTCACTCCGAGTCACTTGATCGGGCAGGTCAACCACAGAAACTTCCAAAGGACTACGTTGGATAGCGCGATACTCTAATTCCAATTTTGATCCCGCAGTAGCAAATTCTTCCTTAGCTAAGATCTCCACCTTTAATCCCAAACATGCTGCGATTATCGAAGCCAGTTCGTCTTTTAACCAAGCTTGATCTTCATCCTTAATATCTACTTTTTGATATAAATCGAGCAGGGCCTCTGCCGATTGATAAGGCTTACGCGGATTAAATCTGCCTTCGATATTAGCAAGAGCCGTTTCAATTTCTGGGGCTTCGGCTTGTTTCCAAGATTGTGCCAGGCCACTAAAAATATCATCTCCGGGAACGCTACCTTTCATCAGTTTCAGATATTCCTTTTGTGATCCACGAGCAACCGAAACTCCGAAACCTTGGCTTTTATGCTGACTACGACTGTAGCTTGCTAATTCATTACAAGACAATCCTAATTCGGGCACATAGCCACCCACATCCACAACATAATAAGAAGGATCTGCTTGGGCCAGGCTATCAATATTAGGATTCCACCAAGAGCTGTGGTTCCAAAAAATACGACTTACTTGCCAAGGTGCTAGATTTTGATCAGCGAAAGCTTTAGGATCCGCCGCCTTTTCGAAAGCCTCTAAGGCCAGCATTGCACTTGCAGTGTGATGCCCATGCCCTGCCCTTTCATCGGGAGGAAAGCGGGTAATGATAATTTGAGGTTTAAACTGACGGATAACGCGAACCACGTCACTTAGCACTAAATCACGGTCCCAATGCTCAAAAGTTTCATCAGGGTTTTTACTGTATCCGAAATCCACGGCTCTACTAAAAAACTGCTGACCACCGTCGATAGATCTGGCCTGCATAAGTTCTTGTGTACGCAAAACTCCTAATTGAGCACCCAATTCGGTACCAATTAAGTTTTGACCACCATCACCGCGAGTGAGACTTAGATAGGCCGTTTGAGCTCCTATCTCATTAGAAAGCCAAGAAATCATTCTCGTATTCTCATCATCGGGATGAGCCGCAAGGTACAGCACCCGTAGTGGGTTTTGACATTGATGAATACTATGAAGAACTTTGGAGGCACTGTTAGTCTGGCCGAGAAGAGCCTGAGTAAAAAACAACAAAAACAGAAATGGGCTTGTATATCGCATGCTTGTTTTTAATGGATTCCA
>CATMQD010000135.1 GCA_950073045.1 uncultured Flavobacteriales bacterium
CCGGTTATCAATCGTATTTCCTTTGGCAAGATTCTGGTGTAGCAGCCGAAGCCTTTAGCATGAGTGCTCTTGCTGAGGCCGTGCAAACGCCGAAAATATTACTGTTTGTCGCGGGAGCAATTATGGTACTTACTTTATGGCTATCCGCTAAAGCGAGAAAGGTTACCGATACGTCAGTAAAGCTCGGTTCTCAAGGGGCGGTTGATGAGCGTTTTAAGCCTAATGTGATTTCTAGTGGCATTATTTCTATTGCTACTGGATTCTCGAATTTCTTCACTGCCGTGATGCCTAATAAAACCTTAGCTCATATTGATAAGCGCTTTCAGTTTGAGGAGGTTACCGAAAAGGATAAACCAGCTTTTGACTTACTACGTGCCTCGGTAAATTTGGTGATTGCCAGTATTTTAATAGCCTTCGCTTCCAGCCTAAAATTACCTTTATCAACCACCTATGTTTCTTTTATGGTGGCCATGGGTGCAAGTCTGGCGGATCGCGCTTGGGGCGCAGGCTCTGCACCTTATCGAGTTGCGGGCGTGGTTAATGTTATTGGAGGTTGGTTCTTAACTGCTTTTGCAGCATTCACAGCTGCGGCCCTAATTGCCTTAGCGATTAGCTTCGGTGGAAATTACGTGGCCTTAGCGCTATTCTTAGTGGCCCTTGCTGCTTTGATTCACAATAATCGCAAGAAGAAATAAAAAAAACCGCCCTATTTCCAGAGCGGTTCTCAATTTATTTGTTCCAGTTTATACTTACATTTCTTGAGCAAAGTGCTTGAAGAATAAAGGAATAGTTTCAATTCCTTTATAGTAATTAAACAGGCCATAGTGTTCGTTTGGCGAGTGAATGGCATCACTATCTAAACCAAATCCCATCAATATACTTTTAAGGCCAAGCTCCTGTTCAAAGAGTGCTACAATTGGAATACTGCCGCCGCTGCGCACTGGCACGGGAGTTTTTCCGAAGCTCTCTTCCATAGCTTTGCTTGCCGCCTTATAACCAGGATTGTCGGTAGGAGACACATAGGGCAATCCACCGTGGTGCGGAGTAACTTCCACCTTTACCGACTTAGGGGCAATAGATTCAAAATGCTCTTTAAACAGTTGAGTGATTTTCTCTGGATCTTGATGCGGAACAAGACGCATAGAAATTTTGGCCTTTGCCCAAGATGGAATTACCGTTTTTGCGCCTTCGCCGGTATAACCACCCCAAATACCATTAACATCTAAGGTAGGTCTAATTGAGGCGCGCTCCGGAGTGCTGTATCCTAATTCACCGTGCACATCACTAAGGTCAAGGGCCTTTTTATAGTGGTCTAAATTAAAAGGCGCTTCAGCCATGGCCTCGCGTTCCACTTCGCTTAGTTCTTGCACATCTGCATAAAAGCCTGGAATGGTAATATGTAAATTATCATCCTGCAAGCTGGCAATCATTTTAGAAAGCACATTAATTGGATTGGCTACGGCGCCACCATATAATCCGGAATGCAAATCTCTATTTGGACCAGTAACTTTTACTTCAACATAGCTCAAACCACGGAGGCCAGTGGTGATACTAGGTGTGTCATTGGCAATCATACCGGTGTCGGAAATTAAAATAACATCAGCGGCAAGCTTTTCTTTATTGCGTTTCACAAACCAGCCTAAGTTTTCAGAACCTACTTCCTCTTCACCTTCAATCATGAATTTCACATTGCAGGCCAAGGTGTTGGTTTGGGTCATCACCTCAAGGGCTTTTACGTGCATAAACATCTGACCTTTGTCATCACAGGCACCTCGAGCGAAAATCGCCCCATCAGGATGCTTATCTGTTTTGCGAATAACCGGGTCAAAAGGTTTGGTGGTCCATAATTCCATAGGGTCTGGTGGCTGAACATCATAGTGCCCATAAACCAAAACTGTAGGCAAATTTGGATCTAAAATTCGCTCACCATAAACGATGGGATAGCCAGGGGTTTCGCAGATTTCTACTGCTTCGGCACCAGCCTTTTTTAGACTATTGGCTACCGCTTCGGCAGTTTTTAGAACGTCATTTTTATAAGCGCTATCAGCCGAAATGCTTGGAATGCGCAGTAAATCAAAGAGTTCTTCTACAAAGCGCTCTTTGTTTTGCTCGATATAGTTTTTTTGAGAGGACATGAAAAAATGGATTTGTGCTAAGGTAAGGCGCAATATGGAAAACAGCGAGTTTTAGCTGGTCAATTCAGGTCTAATATCCAGCTAGGAAAAGAAGGGGAAATGGCCTTAGTGCTCTTTTAACATTTTGGGATAGGCTTAATACTTAAATTCATCCCATGGAGGAAAAATACGATCGGATAGGGGTTAACTACAATCAAACCCGAAAGGCAGATCCCTATCTTTTAAAACGCTTAGCACATCATTTAGGTCCTACAGAGGGTAGTTTTTTAGATATTGGCTGCGGAACTGGCAACTACACTATCGCTCTGCATGATCTACATTATAATATCCTTGGGGTAGATCCTTCTAGCTTAATGCTAGAACGTGCAAGATCTCGAAATCCCAAAATTACATGGCTCCAGTCCAAGGCAGAAGATTTGAGCTTGGATGATGCTTCCTTTAATGGGGTGACGGCCTTTTTGACTTTGCATCATTGGCAAGATCTTAAGCAAGGCTTTAAAGAATTATTCAGGGTAATGAAACCCGCTGCTCGACTGGTTATTTTTAGTTCCACTCCAGAACAAATGAAAGCTTACTGGCTATGCTATTATTTCCCAAAAATGCTAGAAGCGTCTATCGAGCAAATGCCTTCATTAAATGAGGTGCGTGAGGCAATTTCCGAGGCGGGACTCTAATACGAAGGCTTTGAGAATTATAGTGTGAAAGATGATTTGCAAGATCAGTTTTTACAATGTGGTAAGAATAATCCACAATTGTATTTCGATCCGAAAATTCGCCAGGGGATCTCTACTTTTTCTGCTTTAGGCAATAGATAAGAAGTTGAACATGGATTGGCTCGATTAAAAGAGGATATGGATAGGGGCGCTTTTGAGGAAATTAAGAATAGCTATGAATCTGAAAACGGGGATTACCTCTATATCTGTGCGTCAAAACCTTAGACTCTTTGCACCACTGTTTGGTATACTCTTTAGTATTGCGGTAAATGCCCAAGATTTCGAATACGTATATCGAAATCCACAGGATAGTTCTACAAACGCTTATTTAGTGGTCTTGCCCCAAGGTCCTATACGGGGAATGGTTGTTCGTGATTACACTACTTTACCGAGCATGCAAAGGGAATCACCCTACCAATATCCCAAGCTTTGTAGCGAAGCGGGATTACTATGCTTATACACCGATACTTCAACCGAGTTCCCAGAACTCTTTATTGAAGATTCTTCTATGTTTGTTTTAGAACACATTATGAGGGAAGTTATTACGAAGTACAAAGTTCCAGAGCAAAATATATTTATAGGTGGTATATCTGCAAGCGGAGCGAGGGCTCTACGTTTCGCTGAATATTGCCTGCGAAGTAATTCTGCTCTTGAAATTAGGGGAGTATTTGCGGTTGATGCCCCTTTAGACCTTGCCCGTTTTTATTATTCAGCATCCAATCATCGCGAAAGCTTTAAAGAAGGAATGCGTTGGGAAGCAGATTTTATGATTCCCAAATTTGAAGAATGGTTTGGTGGTGGACCCGATAGTTTATACCAGGCTTATAAAATGGGTTCCGTATTTTCTCATTTGGATAGTTTAGGCGGTAATGCTCATTACTTAAAACAAACGGACCTTATCTTATTTCATGAGCCAGATATCGATTGGTGGTTAAACGAACGCGGGGCATCTTACTATGATATAAACTCCTTTGATCTAGTAGCCTTTACTCAAAAGCTAAGGGACCTGGGAAATGAAGAGGTTCAATTAATTACTACCAGTGGTAAGGGCTTTAACCCTGCAGGTGAGCGCAATTGTCATTCATGGACCATTGTGGACGAGAAGCTATTAGTAGATTGGATGCTTGATCGTTGCGATTGAGCCTATACTTTTTGGCTAATGAGAGGGAAAGAAAAAAGCCATACTTTTCGGATATGGCTTTTTTGCTGCGGGCAGATTAATACATTTTATTGGATATTCACACTTTTATGCAGATGTGAATTATCTGAGTCTTTTCGGAATATCCCCCTCAATGTAAAATTGTAAAGATCTTCTGTTTGTGTTGGTTCGAATCTCTTAACCTTTTTGACAAGTCAATAGTAGTGCAAATGCAGTTTTGCTCAAGATCCTATTTCATGAAAGTGCACTTATAGTTCATGAAATTGACCCTTTTGTTTAGTTTATCTGCTCTTGACAGTCAGCATTTTATGTTTGGGTGTCGAATTTTAGGGACTGCTTGTAAGTGAAAAAGTGCATGGATAGGTATAACTGTGGTATTTTTGGGGAACGAGGGCAATTAAATCTGAAACTCTAGACTTTTGAAGATTATCCGGCTTTTGGCATCTTTTGGTAGCGGCTTGTTTCAAGGGATTTCATCCTTAATCCTATTTGTGACCTTAGTTCAATCGCCATTATTTGGACAAGCCGATTTAAACTATTACAGTTTAAACAAAGGCAATGGTTTGCCCACCAATGATGTTTACAGCATAGTACAAGATAGCTCTGGCTTAATGTGGATGGGCACAGATTTAGGCTTAATTAAGTATAATGGTACAGAAGCCAAACTTGTACTCCCTAAGGACAAGGGGAGTTTGGTGGTTTTAAAATTATTCAAAGATCCTAAAGGCCGCATCTGGCTATCTACTTTCCACAATGGGGTTTATTATGTAGAGAATGATTCTATCAAGGAGCCTCCGCTCAATGCTTTTATTATGAAGGAGCAAGAGAAGAATCCTGTGGTTTATGTGCGTGACTTAGCGGTTTCTAAAGACGATATTTTAAACTTCACATTTCACTCGGATTTAAGCTGCTATTATTCCAGTCATTTGCAATCTAGAGATGTAGAAGTTCATTTTTTGCCCAGTATCGATAAGGGTGATATTTTTCAAATCCAAAAAAGGGAGGATGGAATTGTTTTAAGCGGTAAACGCCTTAGGCGAGATACATTTTCCGTGGATTCTAGTTATAAATATATCACAAGAATATGGTCTACAGAGTACAATAAAACCTATGGTTATTCAAACTATGGGGTAAATCAAGGATCCAATTTAGCTTGGTCGGCGAATGTGGTGTACCTTTCTCAGAATGACAATGACACAATCGCTTTAAGTGCCCTGATTAACAATATTGCCTTAATAGATAGTTCGGTTTTCATTTCAACCAATAACGGTTTGTATGAATATAAGAAAACTGGAACTCGACTAGAATTTGAAGGTCATTATTTAAATGGAATAGTAATCTCCAAAGTTCTTCGAGATAATGAAGGCGTGTACTGGGCTTCCACCGTGGGCGATGGTTGTTTAATAATCCCTTCTATAAAAAGTAAAAGAACCAGCTTGCCTTTGCTTAGGAAGGAATTGGATGATTATAGCCATAGCCTAATATATGATGATTCTCTAAGCCTGCTAAATGCGGAGGAATTACTGAGGATTGATTTGCTAAATGATTACGGAATTAAAAAAGAGCAGTTAATCAAGAAGGAAGGTGAGGTCGTTTATTCCTATCTACTGAAAGATGGCAGCATTGTATACTGTAAGAATGAGCGGAACCCAGATAAACCATTTCCATATTTTACTTATTTCTATCGCAATAAAAATAAAAAGTTACTATATCGTAGCCCTTTGAAAATAAGGAAAAAGGATAATCGCTACCGGCAGTATTCCCGTGTATTGGCAGAGTCACCGGAAGCGATTTTTTTACTCACCTCTAAAGGTTTTATTCTCGCTCAAGAAGATTCATCAATCTATGATTCTAATCGGGATGGCTTTAGTAAGAAAGTAAATAGTATTGCCTCTCATCCAAGAAAGAATTTGCTCTATGTAGGTTGCAGCGATGGGGTTTATGAATTTAATCTTCAGGATAAAACCTGGACTTTGATTTATGAGGATACTAAGGTTTCGGATCTAAAATTCGACGAAAGCCTAGGTTTACTGGTCGGCACCAGGGGAAAAGGGTTATTAATTTTTTCTAATGATAAATGGAGGGCTATCTCTTTCGGAGAGGATTATATTGACAATGTGGTAAAGGGAATTTACTTGCTGGATCAGAAGATCTTTATTCAGACCTTCAATAACTTGGTTTTGCTAAATGATATTTCAGGAACTGGGCCTTCCATAAAAAAGGTTTCTAGTTTGTTTTTCGGAGAGACGACAATACAGAAGGTTTTGTTTTCCAATCAAAAGCCTATTTTGATTAGTGAGAATGGCTTGGTCTCGCTGGATACAGAGGTTTTTAACTACCCATTTACAAATGAGTTTTTCTTAAAGTCGATTTCAGTAAATGACCAAGAGCTAAGGCTAAAAGAGCTTGAAAATGCTTCCCTGAACTATGAGGAGAATAACCTTAATGTTATAGTTCAGCTTAAAACATTGCATAGTAGTAGCAGTACAAAAATACGTTACCGTCTTGAGGGCTTAAAGGGTGCTTGGACTGAAACACGATCTAGAAGCTTAAATTTTTTAGGACTCCCACCGGGAAATTATAGCCTTTTAGTAGCGGCAGAAAATGCGGTTGGTGAGTGGTCTAAACCTAGGCGAACTTTATCTTTCAAAATTAATCCGCCTTTTTACAAAACCTGGTGGTTTGGATTAAGTACAGCTTTAGTTTTGGCTCTTTTAGCTTGGTTAACTTATTATTCGGGAACCAAAGTGGCTCAAAGGGAAAAGCAATTGCTTTTGGCAAATATCACGGCCTTGAAACGGCAAATTAATCCGCATTTTGTTCTGAATGCCTTAAGTTCGATTCGATACCATCAGCAATCTAATAATCTAGAGAAAGCGGAAACCTATATCAACAGACTGGCCAATCTTTTTACAAATATTGTTTACTCTTCAGATAATAAAAGAGTATTGCTTAGCGATGAGATAGAGAGAATTGAAAACTTCGTGACTTTAGAAGAAACAAGGTTCGATGGCAGGCTTAAGTTTGATTTGATATTGGAGGATGGACTTAAAGCCGAGCGGCTTTTTATTCCACCCATGCTCATTCAGCCCCTTGTTGAAAATGCTCTTGAACATGGCCTGAAAGAAGTAGAAAATCCTAAACTTACCATCGAAATAAGTCAGGAAGAAAGAGTCATCACAATTTGCGTAAAAGACAATGGTCCTGGCGTGGAGGAGGACTTTCTTAAAAACTTAGACCGTCAAAAATCGGTGGGAATTAGCAATGTTTTAAAGAGAGTGGAGCTAATCAGGCAACTGGAAGGAAAGGACTTGTCTATTAACTTAAGTAATGACAATGGCTTAAAAGTGGTCCTAAAAATTGAGCAGTGAGAAAGATTTCATGTGTGATAATTGATGATGAGCCCGAGCATATCGCAACGCTTCAGAGTTTAGTTAAGGAACAAGCGCCCTTTATTGATATACTGGCTACCGCGAATTCGGTAAACACCGGCTATGAATGTTTGCAAAAGCATAAGCCAGAATTGGTGTTCTTAGATATTGTTTTAGGCAGCAGTACCAGCTTCGATTTACTCGAGCAATTAGAGGAGTATAATTTTAATATCGTTTTTACCACCAGCCATGAGGCCTTCGCACTTCGTGCTTACGACTACCCTAGTCTTTACTATTTGGTGAAACCCATCAATAAAAAGGCTTTTAGTAAGGCCATGGATAAAATTCAGGCTAGTCCAATGAATTTTGGAGCGAAGGAGCAGGTAAAGGATGCTCAGCAAGTTAGTAATTGGGCAAGTGCTAAACTGGCCATTCCAGATCGTAAGGGCATTCGCTATATAGATCAAAAGGATATCAATTACCTTAAGAGCGCCGGCAGTTATACCGAAGTTTATTTAAAAGACGGCAATAAAAGCGTCATCTCTCAACGTTTGGGATTGGTTCTAGAAAAGCTTATTCCAGATAACTTCGTAAGGGTTCATAAAAAATATGTGGTTAACCTTAATGAGGTTGCCTATTTTGAGAATGGTAAGCCATCCTGTGTTTATCTTAAAAACAGCGACCATGTTAGCATTAGCGCTTCCTATAAGGAGGATTTGTTAAAGCGCTTATCATAGTTACTCCTGGTAAACTAGGCCTAAAGCACTGATTTATCTTCCTATTCTGAAGCTTAGAGGCTTATTCTTGTTTCCATAAAAATCGCCAGAGGGTTTTACTTCCCTTTATACCAACCAAATAAGACTGATAATCCCACCAATAATCAAAAGGCGGTAGAGGTGATTTAAATAATGGAAATGCTCACGCTTCTCGGCGAAAGCCAGTAAACCCGCGCTAAAAAACATAGCCGCTAAACCCAAAGCAAGGTAATAGCCAATGCCGGTGAAACCCGCTTTATAAAAAATGGCTCCCGCGGGAATAAGACCCGAGAAAGTAAAAAAGGCCACTAACCATTTAGTGCGCCTTAAACCCAATACGACAGGCAAGGTTGGGTAGCCTAAAATCACATCTCCCTTTAGGGCTTCTAAATCCTTGATGATTTCTCGGATGAAAATCACTAAAAGTAAAAAGCTTATATAGGTTAAAATCACTAAATCTTCGAGGTGGAAATAAAGGAAAATTGCAAAGAAAGGGGTGATGCTTAGCAAGGCCGCCATTAAATTTCCGATGAAAGTTATCTTTTTAAGCTTATGCGAATACAGCCATAAGGCAAAATTGAAAGTGGCAAAAAATAAAAACACATTAAAGCTTACGCTGATGCCTAAGACCAGTCCGGTTAAGGTGAAAAGGAAATATAGTCTTAGGGCAGTACTTTGCTTGAGGAGCTTCTCGTAAAGCGTTTTGTCGGGACGGTTTATGAGGTCCTTTTCGAGATCGTAAAAGTTATTGATGATATAACCTCCAGCCACGGAGAATAAAGAGGCAAAAACAATGTAGTGCACTTTAGGATCTAAAAGAATCCAGCGCCAATCGCTGGGATCATTCAGCACAAAAAGCACTGCCAAATATTGGGAAAGGGCTAAAAAAAAGATATTATACCACCGCACCAATGAGAGTAGTGCGGAGAGTTTGAAAATTAGGATTCGGTCTCTCCGGCGCAGTGCCATTTAGAGACGGTAAATCAATTCGGTTTCGTAGCCTTTTAGTAGATCTTTAGCCTT
>CATMQD010000136.1 GCA_950073045.1 uncultured Flavobacteriales bacterium
GGAAGAAATCGCTTATGAGGTAATCGGCCATAAAACTTGGTCCAGCCCCAAAATACCATCCATGTGGTGTGGGGGTAAATTCAGACTTTCGTCCTAAGGAGTCCTCCACAATAAAGGTGCTCCCCACCGAAAGATCAGTGATGTTAAAGCCGAGGGCCAAAGCCCATCGATCGCGAATAATAGTGTTCCAGCTAAAGGTGTGAGCACCAATTAGGTAATTAGAAAAAGTGCTGCTCTCATCGCGATATATTTCATCAAACTGTTCTCCAAAAGCATAAAATATTTCCCCGATAATTTTATTCCGCATGATGTATCGAGAGCCTCCTGGTTTAAGATTGGTGTTGTACAATAGAAAGTCACCCGTCCAAATATTTATTTGATGCTTCTCGGCAGGAATAGCATTGGGAAACTTTAAATCTGCATTACGTAAGGAAATGCCTAAGTATAGTTCGTCGGAAAAATAGTTTTCACCTAGGAATTTAAATGAACTTAACTGTGCTTCTGCCGAAAGGTAAAAAGTAAGAGCAATAAATAATCTCCAGAACATAATATGATGATTATTTATTCCACTTCACTAAAGTTAGGCCTAAGCCACCGCTTACATACCATCCGATATAAGGACGATAACCAAGTTCATAGTTTGTAGACATTCCGAACTTTTTGCCGGTGCGGGCTTTCTTTTCAATCTGGTAAGTGTTCATGCCAATGCGAAAACCTAATGGCAGTGTGCCGATGGCTTCCTTCGCGGCATCTTCATCAAAGGCTAATACGCTTGGATCTTCATAAGGGTCTGAAATATTAGCACCAGCGAAAATCGCATCGATGTAAATAAGGCGGCCCTTGGAATTAAATTGCTCGCCGAACTTGTCGGTTTTGATAAACACATTGGTAAAGGTTCTAATGCTAAAGCCAGCGTATAGTCCGTTTAGAGAAGCTTTGGCAAGGTCATCTGCGAAGATGTCTACTCCATTGGCATCGCTTACTTCATCAATGGTAAGAGGACTTGAAAGGTGGTAGTATCCGGCTCTAAGTAAATAGTCGCGACGTTTTTTAGCTTGAATGCCAATAGACTTCATTTGGAAAACATCTTCATCGTTAAAGGAATTTCCATCGGCATCCCAATCTATTTCTAAGATCACTGGAGTAGGGCGTAGCTTGGTATTGCCTGCAAAGCGGAAGTAGCCACCCAGTTCGAAGTTGTTAAAGGCCGGTGGATTTTTATAACCCAATTGAGCCATAGTGAGGTAGCTGCGGCGATAGCGGTAATCGATACCAATGCCATTTACGGGTTCTACATTACCCCAAATACCGGCATTAAAATTAACTGCGTCTAAGCTGCCAACGGGTATGTCAATATCAAAGTAGCTGAGGTTTAGATTCCAAAAAGGTCGGAAATCGGGATTATCGTAAGTGATCTCATAATTGATGTTTTGCGCTTTTAATCCAGCGCTAAAAATCAAAACAAGGGCTAAGGGGGTAATTAGCTTTTTCATTGGAATTGGATTTGAACCAAAAGTCCTAGAATCCAAGGCCTAACTCAATACGACGTATGGCGTATTTTTCCTAATCCACTTTCAATACCCAAGCGTCGGGGTAAGAAGTTATCAGATTTATAACCTCTTTATTGGCTTCCCTTCGACTTTCAAAAGAGCGGTAGGACACCCGGTAGGAGTCGGTATCCTGGAAATAGATCAGTTCCATTTCTGGGTCTTTTTTCTGCTTCAAGAAAGCTTCGGCCAAGGATTTCTCGGGGAAGCTAGCCACAATTACATGCCAAGGCTTGTTTTGCTGGCTAGGGTCTATGCTGCTTTGCTCTTCCGTGCTACTAGACTCTGGTTCATCATCAACCTCGCTGCTATCGGTAAGGGTTACTCGTGGTGTTTCGCGTGGAGGCTCATTGCGGTAAACCATAGCACCTGCTGTATCTGGTCTAACAAGTTCCGAGGGTTCGATATAAGAAGGCATTCTCCCGCCAATTTTATAGCGGGGGTCTATGCGGCTCACGATGTCACTGCCTTCCCTTTGTGGGCGGTTAAAGGCTGCTTGGCCAGTAGCGGTTTGGTCATCATTGTAATTACTTGCTGGTCTTTGGCTGTCTTGTTTGGCTTGCTCTGCGGTCTCAATACTATCCACAATTGCCTGGGCTCGCCTTTGCTCGGCAGTTTCTGCCGCCTCCCTTTGCTGTGCTCGTTTTTGGATTTCGGCTTTTGTAACCGGAATATTTACGGGTATTCGTCCTCCTCTTAAATAGGAACTATCAATCTTTATATTCCGATAGGGATCGGCAAATTCACCGGTACCTCGCACCGAGTCTAAACGACGACGAGTAATAGAATCGCGAACACGTTCTGCGGATTGCTCATATCGACTTTGCTCCTGAAGTTGTCGAAGTTCTTTATCGGTAAGTCTAACCGTGTCGCCATATTGACCAATATAGTATCCTGTGCGGGCTGCTTCTTCTCTTTCAGCCTGTAATACCGAATCTCGATAGGCACGCTCTTTATATTCGGAACCTAAAACTTCATTAGGGTCGTATCTACGTCCGCTCGCAATAAGATCCACATCGGGTAATGGGATATTATGTCGGCGGTAATATGGAATGTAATTATGATGGGGTGGAGGCAATGGTCTCGGGCCATCTATGGAGTCCATCACATCTATATAATCGTTGAAAATTCCCGAGACCAAAGGCTCGTAATATTCCCAAAAGAATTTTTTTCGATCGAGGTCATCACGGTTATTGTAGAAGAACTTCCGCATATACTGTACACCCTTAAAATAGGAGAGGCCAAAGGGAGTGGGAGAATCTGCCCAGTCGCCACAGAAATACCAGCGCAAGTGTTCCTTGTGATCACCAATAATTGCGGGGAATTCATTGGGTAAATGATGGGATCCTAAAATCGAATCACCTCTTTCGGTAGTGTGTAGTTTATAGGTAGAGAATACATTGGCCGTATCCTTAGAGAAGCAAACGTCAAACCAATAGGGGTAGCGAATAAATTCGGGTAAATCATATTTATCCATCAAATACTCCCCAGTATTTATAATGGGTAATTCATGCTCAATGTCCTTATCGATTTCCAAAACAAAGATGCGCTCGGTTTCATGCACGAAAACAATTCCGGGCTTGTCGGGATAGGCAAAAGGACGATTGTAATAATAGCGGTGTAGGCGCTTCATCCAACCAGGAATATCTGGGTTTAAAAGCGTATCGAGTGAATGATAATAACGACCTGTCCAACCGGTAAAGTCTAATTCCAATAGGCGTTGCATTCTAAAACGCAGGGCCAAAGGAGTAGGAGAGGCAAGGTTGTTAAATTCGGTGATGGTAAGTTTTCGATTACGGAACATGCGATCGAAAAGCTTATAGCCTTGTTCAGATAAGCCGCCATAAACAAGACGCGAACGTTCGTTAATATCGCGGCCATAAACCCACTCGTTGGTATAAATACCATAAGCATCGGTATAATAAACATACTCCATCGTATTGGCCATACTATCGAGGTCGGCATTATTAAATACGGTGAGGTCTTTTACCACGTATTCCGGACGGTTAACCGGGAAAAAACCATAGTAATCTTCACTAATCTCATATTGAGATCCATCTGGTTTTACGAACTTCCGGTTGGTAGTAATCCAGTTAAAAGAGCGGTGCTCAACACCTGATTGTTCCAAAACAGTTTTATCGAGAATTAATCCTGGTAGCTCCGTTTTTGGATAAAAAAACCACACCAGGAAACTCCAGAAGGGAATCAGGATGATGATGAAAAATATAATTTTCCGACCCAGGTATTTCAATCTAATCTATTTTGGTTGATGCTGAGGCAATAAGCCTTATAGCGAAAATACGCTTTGCGCAATTCATATTTCTGAGCCACTAACATATTTGTTAACAGGGGGCTTTGAGTATTAATTTATATGTACGGTGGCATTTTTTCGACGAAGGGTTAACTTTATCTTAGCTTCTGCTTTTATTGTTTTTGGCTACTTTCGTCCACCAGTTTTCCGTTAAACCCTATGTCTAAAAGAGAAGATCGCTTTACTAAACGCCGATTACGTTCCTCCTATTTCTCGGTGGTGATCAGTATTTCCTTGGTACTATTTGTGCTGGGACTGTTCGGGGTGTTGATACTTAACACTCAGGAAATCAGTAGATCCGTTAAGGAGGACTTTGGGATTACCATCATCCTTTCGGAAGATGCCTCTAAGGCAGAAGTCAATCAGTTTTTTACCACCCTACAAGTTGCGCCATACACTAGTGCCGTTAGGATTATTAGCAAGGAGGACGCAGCCGAAGAATTAAAAAAAGTGTTGGATGAGGAATTTGTGGACTTTTTAGGTTACAACCCCTTGCGAGATGGGATAGAGCTAAAATTAATAGCAGAGGAATTGAGACTGGAGAAAATTGAGTCTTTAAAAAAAGAGTTTGAGGTATTGGACTATGTGAGTGAGGTGGTTTATGATAAGCTTCTCATCGAAAAGATGAACGATAATCTTCGAATGTTGAGCTACGGTTTGCTAGGAGGGGCGCTTTTATTAAGTCTCATAGCTATCGCTCTTATTAACTCGAGTATCAGATTGGCCATTTACTCCAAGCGCTTTATAATTAAAACCATGCAACTGGTAGGAGCCACACGTGGTTTTATTCGCCGACCTTTTTTAATGAAAAGTCTTTTGCACGGCAGCATTGGGGCAATAGTGGCGATGGCATTACTGACTTTGGTTCTTCTTTATTTGCGATCGTACGTGCCAGGCTTAGCCGAATTTCAAGAACCAATTCAGCTCATTTTCCTTGGAGTAGCAATTTTATTAGCAGGTCTTATTATCTCATTTAGTTGTACTTTCTTTGCACTCCGAAAGTACCTCAAATTGAAAACCGATCAATTATACTTTTAAATATGCAGAAACAAACCTTTGTTTTCGGTAAAAAGAATTACGTCCTAATGGGACTAGGAATCTTGTTGATCGCCATTGGGTATATTTTAATGTCTGGCGGTGGTAGCGATAACCCGGAAGTATTTAATCCCGAGATTTTCAATGCTCGACGATTAACTTGGGCTCCATTAGTACTCTTAGCTGGTTTAGCTTTAGAGGTTTATGCGATCATGACTCCTTCTAGTAAATAGAATAATGGGAAAGCTCGAAGCTATCATTCTTGGGATAATCCAAGGTCTTACCGAATTTTTACCAGTTAGTAGTAGTGGTCACCTCGAGCTTGCGAAGGCCCTTTTTGGGGATACTTCTGTTCCCGAAGAAAGTCTCCTCTTTACGGTAGTGGTGCATTTCGCCACCGCTCTGGCTACCATTGTGGTTTTCCGCCAAGAAGTGGCCTATATCTTCCGCGGATTATTCCAGTTTAAAAATAATGATGAGTTTCGCTTTAGCCTTAATATTATTATCTCGATGATTCCGGCAGCTTTAGCTGGAGTTTTTCTCGATGAGCAAATTGAAGCACTTTTTGGAGGCAAGGTTTTATTGGTTGGCTTTATGCTTCTTATTACCGGCGTACTGCTACTTTTTGCCAATAATACAAAGGCCGGCGATGGATATGTAACCAGCGGAAAAGGTATCATTATTGGTATCGCTCAGGCTATTGCCATCCTACCCGGAATTAGTCGAAGCGGAGCCACAATTTCCACCGCTTTGCTATTAGGCGTATCTCGCGAAAGGGCTGCACGTTTTTCTTTCCTAATGGTGGTTCCCCTTATTGTGGGTAAAATGGCAAAAGATATTATGGATGGTGGCATTAGCCTTAGTGATGGCGTGCCAGTTTCAATTGTTCTGGGTTTTGCAGCAGCCTTTGTTACCGGTTGGTGGGCCTGCAATTGGATGATTGATATCGTAAAAAGAGCCAACCTTAATTACTTTGCGCTCTACTGTTTTATTATTGGTATCCTCGCCATCATATTCAGCTTCATTAACTTTTGATCTATACTAAAACTGAAATCGAAGAAGGTCAGCTTCTGCTGATTGACAAGCCTTTGACTTGGACTTCCTTTGATGTAGTTAACAAAATCCGTTATACCCTGCGCCGAGCTTATGGCTTTAAAAAGCTGAAAGTTGGTCATGCTGGTACCTTAGATCCATTAGCCACCGGACTATTATTAATTGCCGTAGGCCGCAAGACCAAAAGCATAAATGAGCTAATGGGAATGGACAAAGTGTACAGCGGAACTATCCGACTAGGTGCCACCACCCCTAGCTATGATTTAGAAACTGAGGTTGATAAAAGTTTTCCTACGGATGATATTAGCAGCTCCGACATTCAAGCTGCAGTAAAGCAATTTGATGGACTAATTGAACAAGTACCTCCAGTATTCTCGGCCATTAAGAAGGATGGCAAGCGAGCTTATGAGTTAGCAAGAGAAGGAGAGCGTCCCGAACTGAAATCACGAGAAGTGCAAATCAGTAACTTTAGAGTGAACCAAGATGAGTTTCCAGATTTACAGTTTGAAGTTGAATGCAGTAAAGGGACTTACATTCGAAGTTTAGCTCACGATTTTGGTAAAGCCCTTAATAATGGTGCCCACCTAAAATCATTAAGACGGGAGTCCATTGGTCCATACTCCGTTAAAGATGCTCTAGACATGGAGCGCTTTCTAAAAATTTTCGAATCAGAATAGTTTAAGGAAAGGATAGCAGCATGGATCTTTTTGAGCGTATAAAGGAAGCTACTATCTGGTCTGATGTTCAAAGCTATAAAAGAGGCGATTTCCTTTGCAGAGATGGTCAAATCGATACCCACATTTACTGGGTAAGGCAAGGTTTATTTCGAATCTATCAAGTAGATGACGACCAAGAGTATGGGGTTCGTTTTGGTTATGAAGGTGACCTGATAAGCGTATTGGATGCCTATATAAAACACGAGCCCACCCGCTACAATGTGCAGGCCCTGCGCCAATCGAAGGTGCAATTCTGTACCAAAATGGATTTTGAAAACTTGCTTCAAGCCGATCCTGAACTGCAAAATTTATGGATGAAGGGACTCTATCAACTGGTTTACGATATGATGGAGCGTGAGCAGGATTTAATGATTGCCGAGCCCCAAAAGCGTTTGCAAAGGGTTTTGGAGCGGAGTCCGAGATTGTTTCAAGAAGTGCCCCATAAATACATTGCCTCCTATCTAAGAATGAGTCCCGAAACCTTGTCGCGGCTAATGAATTCTTGATTTGGAGCAAGATTTATTTCTTCGCCTTAGCGGAAATTTGTGCCATGAAAGGATTACAAGAAGATTTGGCTCAAGACTTAAAAGAGTTGTTGGCCAAGCAAAGGAATGCCCTTACTCAATTGCAAGCCTTAAATGAAAGCGAGCTAAATCAAAAGCCAAGTGCTGACTCTTGGTCGGCATTGGAGTGTATAGAACACCTTTGTCGTTATGGCGACTTCTATCTACCAGAGTGTAATGCAGTGCTTCTAACGGCGAAAGCCAAAAAGGAGCAATATTTTAAAAGCTCGCTCTTAGGTGAGTATTTCGCTAAAAGTATGTGGCCCCAGCAAAGCACTAAACCAATGAATACCTTCAAAAACATGAACCCTAGTTTCAGTGAAACAAGAGCGGAGGTACTGGAAGAGTTTAGTCAGCAGCTTAAGCAATGGGAGGATTTTATCGCTAAAGCTGAAGCCTATTCATGGTCCAAGATCAAAACCTCGATAAGTATTTCTAAGCTTATCAAATTGAGGCTTGGCGATACCTTAAGAGTGGTTATTTACCATCAGGAGCGTCACCTAAAGCAGGCATTTAAAGCGGCGGGCTTAAACTGGCCGGATTAATCCAGGTATTTGCTATTCCAGAGTTCCGAATTAAAATTTTTCATCCGGCTAAAGCCATATAAAGCGGTAAGACCGCTAAAGGCTAGAAAGAGGTAGAAGAAAAAGATTATCCGAATATTCCAACTATGCTGGTCTAAAGGACCCATCACCATCGAGTCTGGGAAAAGGGAAACCACCAAAGCGGCAAATAGCGCAACGGTCATTAATAGGCTTTTAAAATTCCGAAAAGGCAGAACCATTAAAGCACGTAGTGGGTGTAAGTCGTTTCCCCATTTGTGAATCAGGTAATAGCGATCTCCGCCGAGGGGTAGCATCAATAATGGATCTTTATCCTTATTCTTAAGGTTAAACATCGGTGCCGGAGCTACCATTTTAAAAGCCGTCAAATCTTGATCTTGAGACCTCTGTAAGGCCTTTATTTTACTAATCGCTTCGTAGGGCAGCTCACCTTTAAAATGCTTGCTATCTAAAAAGCGCAGGCGATAGCGAGTACAAAGATTTTTAATTTGATCCAAGCTGTAAATCCGATCAGGATCTAGCTCTTCCAAGTTAATATGGTTCTGTACTGGACTATGCTCACCGAATACTCGGTCTAAAATTTCCTGGTCTAAGCGATCGTCTTCCTTAATCATCTGCCGAAAGGCCGCTAAGGTTTCATCCGGGGAATTCAGTTCATCTTTTCTGCGTTCACGCTCTAGCGCTTTCTCTAAGTCTACTCCAATCCTTTTCATAATCATCTGATTTCCTAATATGTAGCTCGAATTTAGCAAAATAAATTGCTTAAGCAAATAAAGAAAGAGTGCTCAATTATTCAATCAGAAGATTCTATTTTTAGCCTTTGATTGTCTATAATGGATTTAGAAAGTTTACGCGATTATACCCTTAGCTTTAAGCAAGTTACGGAGGGTTTTCCTTTTGATAATGACACCTTAGTGTTCAAAGTGGCAGGAAAAATGTTCCTCTTGGTAGCTTTAGAGTCTGAACCGCTACGTTGCAATTTTAAGCATCGTCCAGAAGATGGCATTCAATATCGTGAGGAATATGCCTCGGTAATTGAGGGCTATCATATGCACAGTAAACATTGGAGCACCATAAGGCTGGATGGTGAGGTTTCGATAGATCAATTAAAGGAATGGATTAAAAACTCTTACGATTTGGTAGTGAGTGGAATGCCGAAATACAAGCAAAAGGAAATAAAGGGAGATGACTAAAATTATTAAGTACTTATTACAGGGCCTTTTGGTGGTGGCCCCCATTGGAATTACCATTTACGTTCTGTACGAAACTTTTATCCTTTTGGATAGCCTTATTCCTTTAGAAGTACCGGGACTCGGAATTTTAATCATTTTAGTGGGAATTA
>CATMQD010000137.1 GCA_950073045.1 uncultured Flavobacteriales bacterium
TTTTACTGGCATTTAAGCTTTGATTGCCATTACTTAGTTTGCTGTTTTCGAGCAGAATTTTACGTTCCGTTTCGTAAACCTCTAATTCTGCTCTAAGCTCGGCTTGGCTCTGCTTTAAGCGTTCTTCCTCGGCAATTAGGCGAAGGATTTTAGGGTTCTTATTAAACTTAGCATCCTTAAACTCGTGGTTTACCGAATGGATTAAAAGATTCGGATTTCCATTAACACGAATGCTCTCAGGATCGATCGAAGCGGGCAAGTCCTCCACAATTAAATAGTGCACACCGGGGCTGAGGTTTAGAGCGCTCTCGGCAAACAACTCTGCACCACTAAAAAATACGGTAACCTCTTTAAGCTGCGATTTTAAACGCGTGGTATCGCTGGCAAAAACCGTGGAGTTGAGCGCAAGGAGGGCAATAACTACTAAAAATGGCTTCTTCATTTTAATGCTTTATGCTTTGGACGAAGCTAAGTAAAAGGGTTGGCTATTAGGAGCCCGAATTACCATTCCTAAGTGAATAAATTAGATAAAGCATAAAGCCACAATCTCCGTAGAAATTGTGGCTATGATAGAGATGGAATCTATTTTATTTGAATTTTGGAGAGTTCCATGGGTCACTCTATTCTATGGATTCCAAACCCCAGTCTTCACGGTTTTATTCAGGTATTCTTGGAATGAGGTCGCAGGACGGCCCAATAGTTTTTCGATATCCTGACTGATGAAATCATTACCAGGGGCATCGATCACTTCACTAAATAGATAGTGAATTAGCCAGGCTACATCTTCGGGTAATTGCAATTCCTTCATTACCGACATATAGGCGCTTAGACTGATGGGAGTGAATTGTAAATCGCGTTTACTCACTTTGGCAATGGCGTCGATTATCTCTTCAAAGGTCCAAAGATCCGGTCCGGTTAGCTCATAAATTTCTTGATCATGTCCATCCTCGGTAAGCACTTTAAAAGCCACTTCCGCGATGTCATCGGTATCCACATAGGGAACCTTAGCTTGGGCTTTTGGTAAAGCAATATGGCCTTGCAGAATGGGATCTAAGAAAAAGCTTTCGCTGAAATTTTGGTTAAACCAAGAGGCGCGTAATACCGTGGCTTCGAGTCCCGATTGCAGCACAATTTGCTCACAAAGCTCCGCTTCGCGTTCTCCTTTACCCGAAAGGAGGACTAATTTTTTTAGACCTAGGCTTTGGGCCAAGGCTACTAATTTCTCAATAGATTCTAAGGCCCCTGGTATGGCTAAATCAGGTTGGTAGCTGATGTACATGCTGTGCATGCCAGCTAGCACTTCTGGCCAATCTTCGGGTTTATTCCAATCGAAAGCTTTTTCAGCCGAGCGAGAGCCAATGCGGTATTCTAGGCCGGCATCGGAAAGATGTTGTACAATTTTACGTCCGGTTTTTCCGGTTCCACCGAGTACTAAAACTGGTTTTTTCATACTGTTGCTTTTGATTTTAATTGTTTTCGTTTTGCTTTAAAGATGATATGCTTGATGGCCCCAATAAACCAGGGCACTTTATAGCCTTTTGCAGACAGGTGTTGGGCGCCCATTTCGTAAATGGCCCCATTGCCTTTGATACCGTGCCCATCGAGGAGGCGATTGTAAAAGTTAAAGAGACAGGCCACGAGAATAGCATCGTGCAATGCGGATTCGGACCAGCCTGCATCAAATACGGCCTCGGCATCCTTAGCCCAAATTTTGGAGGGCTCTTGAGTGAGTTTCTTTAAATACTTGTAGAGCACAATTTCATTTGGAGAAATTGGGGCTGTATCCAAATCATTTATTAAAGCCTCAATTAAAGTGCTGGCTACACCAAATCTTTCGGCTACTGCTTCATGCGAGCCATAGCAAAAAGAACAGGCATTTAAACCCGAAACATAGGCGGCCATAGTTTCCCTTTGGGCGATAGAAAGTTCAGACTTACCACGCATAATGGCATGGGAAGCGGCATCCAAGGGACCGAGTTTAGAGCGATCGCGGAAAGTGATATCGGTAATATCCGACCACTCATCCAAATAGGAGAAATAGGGAGAGTTCATTTTTTGTATTAATTATTCGTTGTTAAGACTTAAGAAGTAGCTGGCATTGCTAAGTGCTATCATGAGGAAGGAGAGCAATGCGAAAATGGTGCGCAGGAGATGCAAACGATTCCACCGTCCTTCAAATTGGTGGCGCAATTGCTTTGCGGAATAAACATCTAAACTTTCTAGATTCACTGCATCCAGCATATTGTTTAGCGGAACATTTCCGCCAATGGTTATACCTAAGGTTCCAAATACATAAAGAGCCAAGGCAGCGAGGCTGTAGTTAAAGCTGCGACCTTCACCATAAAGCTGAATGGTAGTCCAAAGCAAGAGTATTAAGCCCCCGAGGAAAATGGCAAAGAAGGCGGGGTTTAGGATAGCCCGATTTATACTTTGCATTGTTTCTAAAAAGGCTGTGTGCCCGATTTTTTTGGTACCAGGAATTACAGAGACCTGCCAAGCGAAATAAAAGCCCGCGTTTAAGCCACTTATAATAAGGGCGGTTATTAGGAAAATACTTTTAGGACTTTGCATGGGGCTGGTTTTTAAGGGCATCCACCCAAGTTTGCAAGGCCTGTAATTCCTTTTCCTCTAGCTTGTTCCAGAAACCTAAGGGCATCCGCTTTTTAATCAGCGCTTCATCCTCAATTTTTGCGGCGTGCAGCTCCATGTTTTTAGCGCTAAACACTTTGCTGGGGTTCATGCGCTTATGACAAGGATTGCAGTTTTCGATTAAAACCAGCTCGGCTTTACGCTTAATTTTAGCGTAGGGATTCTTGGGCTCTGTATCGGGTTTATCTGGCTTAGCGGCCATGGAAACCACAAGAACACCAATAAGTAAATAGATCTTTTTGCTCATCATTGTTGATTTATTGATGAGGCAAAAGTGCTGCGATGCGCTCCCTTCGATTGGTTAGAGCGGAACTATGATTTGTTCGAAAAGACTAGGGGCGGATTTCGCTGGGTCGGTAGCCAAACTTTTTTGCAAAGGCATTGGAAAAGGAGCTCAGACTATCGTAACCTACTTGCCAAGCCGCTTCTTGTACGGTCATTTCCTGACTGCGAATTAATTCGTGGGCTTTATTTAAGCGCTCTTGATGAAGGTATTTAAATACCGGCAAACCAAAATGCTCCTTAAAGGTCTTCTTCAGCTTATTCGCATTAAGTCCAATTTCTCGAGATAGCTCATTTAAACTCGGCGGGTTCTCCATTTGATCTTGCAATATTTCCCGAGCTTTTTCCAGTCTGGCAAGGGTATCATTGCTAAGACTTTGTTTTTGACTAATACTAAGCTCACCAAAGAAATGCGCGAGTAAGGCTGTAATCTGTGAACGGAAGAACATCATCTTCGCTTTGCCCTGCAATTGATTACGGAAAATTTGATCAAGAATTTGCTGCATGGCGGCGCTCATAAAAAAGGAGGGGCCAGACACATAATTCTCTTTGGCATTGGTAAGGGCGCCCAGTAATTCATGGAAGAGGGCATTCTCCTGTTCGGGTAATTGTTCAATATTACGCAGGGCGGTAGCAATTACCAAGCACTCTAAAGGCCGATCGGAATCGATATGATGTACAAATTGCACTTTTTCATTAGCGTAGAATGAGAGTGCTAAACCCTTGGTATAATCGAATTGCGCTTTATCATCCGTATAATCTACCTCTAAATGCACATTACCCGAACCATAAAAGGCCACTGCAATTACTGGTTCATCAAAATAACAGGCATCCACCAAGGCTTTATCTGCCTGAGCTTCTTCTATAAGAATAGTAAAATCCTGAATATTGATGAACTCCCGATTCATGGGGGGAAATTACGTATTTCTGCTTGCCGATATTAGGAAGCCTTTTGCATTACTCTTTGGATTTCGGCAATGATATTGGGGCTGGGCGCTTTATTTCCCCAAAGGGTCATGCTAAAATTCTCGGCTAAAATTTCCTCAGGGTGGATGATATACTGCGTATTTCGTCCTATTTGCTCAAAGAAGCCTTTTGCCTCGCGCAGGCCATAGATTTTGGCTGCTCCATCTTCCATTAAAACTTGGTGATTTTCATCTAAAGCCAAGAATCCAATTTGCAGATATTCGAAAAAGCTACCACCCGAATACTCATCTTTAGCATATAAAACCATCATGGCGTCTTGTTCTTTCCCATCCAGCTTTAAGCTGATATAGGTATCGGTTTGAGTAGCATCAGGATTAGTAATTCGCAAATCGGCTATTTCCTCAGGGTACTTGATAGGAGTCATAATATTAAAACCGATAAGCGCATAGAGCTCGGCTCTTAATTTAGGATTGGCCCGGGAAATGATATGAAAAAGCTCATGACTAAGCAGATGTTCTAGGGCCTTCTCTTTTCCACGAACAGCCTCTTCTTTCAAAACAATATAATTGGAACGGGTGTAACCTTCTGCACCTCCTTCTTCATTGCCAGAGGTTTTTACAATATATATGGTATCTGGTAAGCGCAAATCCCAGCCTAGTTCTTTGGCCTTTGCATCAATTTCCGCTGCAATATCCTTAATGCGCGTTTTCTCTTTCTCGCGCCATGTGAGCACTTCTTTTGGAATTAGCGCTAATAATTCTGCTTTAGTTCCTTCGCTGTCTCCCAAGCGAGATTGTACATCAAAACTGGACCAAGATTTAGTGAAATCATCTTCTTTTTTAAGGAGAGATTGGGCCTTTTCATCATCGGGAAATACAATTACGGAGGCAAAATCTTGTGCGAATGAGAATTGAAAGCAAATTAGAACTAAAATAATACTGTGGTTAATTTTCTGCATTGGTTTTAAATTCAGTTACTTATAATCAGCGAGATATTATGTTCTTTTTTAGACGGGGGAAATCCCCCTATGAAAACTCAGGGTTTTTCCTGAAAGTGAGCAGACATTTTCTTAGATGTAATTAAGCTTCTTAATTTTGAAAGGTAAAAATAGTTTCGCTTGTCGTATATTAAAATTATACTCATTTCTTCTACAGCAGAGGATAGGGTGGAACCGGGGGGGATAAACTGGTTAGATTTTTGGGAAAAAAGAAAGGGAAAAACCTCTACTCATTGTAGGTCATATCCCTGTTATAAGGCTCCTGCTGGAGCGAGATTGGTGAAGAGAGCCGACCAACCGGGGAAGGTTTATCTATTGCCCCTTTGTGAAGAGCATATTTTAATGTCTGAGGGAACGGTGCTTAGTGCCTGGGAATCTGATTTAGAGTTGATTTTAATCTAGAACAATCTGGCCTATATTGCATCGTTAGCAATGCAAACATTATAGAATGAAACCGCATCAAATTTTCTTCGCATTTACTATTTCTCTATGCTTTATTGGACTTTCTGCTCAAGCACAAAGTAGAGCAGGACTAGCCTTCCGACTAGGGCACAGTCAAATTCAAAGCGATTATGATTATGAGGTGGATGATCAAACCTTTGCTTACGCTCCAAGTTTTGGTGCAGCGGTAGTTTATGAAATGGATTTAGGGGCGAATGACTTCATAGGTTTGGAATTCAATTATCAGTTGATAAGAGGCAATGAAACGGTGAAATTTGATGTACCGGATTCAGCGGCTATAGGAACCATTAAGGAAATTCAATACCGCCGTAGTTTAAGCTATTTCGGAATTCCAATATACTATGGCTGGCGCATGAAAGAATGGGAATTTATGGCCGGATGGTATACCGGGGTATTAATAAATAGTAGATCTAGTGTGGATGCCATTTCGGCTGAGGGATCTTCATTTCTAGTTTATACTACGGAGGAGTACTTCAATAGCTTACCAATAAAACGTCTCGATTTTGGTCCTCGAATTGGAATTAGTCGAAAGGTTTTTGACGATTTCCATTTTCAGCTTCTTTACTACCAAGGTTTGGCACGAATTGGTCACGAAGATTCTAACTGGGACGCTAGTAATTGGAGTGTGAACTTAGGATTCTCCTATCTGGTGCCCATTAGCAAGGCTTATCAATAGTTGATATTACTGGAGGTCTTTCATTTTCTAAGCTAGATTCCTTGGCTTAATCCAATCCCTTCTATCAAAATTTGCTGATTACCTTAGAGGCATGAGAAAGGGAGCTTTCCATTTTATTTTAGGTCTTTTTTGTTGTGTGGCCTGTAAGCCCGAATATTCTAATCACTGCAACCCTAAGGAAAATGCACTCAAAGAGCGCGTAAATTTTAAAGTTGGTGTTGCCGTTGACCATGATCTCCTAGGTTTTGATTTGGCTTATGAAGAACTGGTTCAAAGTCAGTTTAATAGCCTTAGTCCCGAAAACGCGATGAAAGCCAGCTATATTCATCCTGCATCAGATCAGTTTGATTGGTATTTAGCGGATCGCTTGGTCAACTTTGCAGAGAATCATGGGATGCGATTTCATGGCCATACTTTGATTTGGCATCAGCAATTACCGGAGTGGATTGAAAACTTTGCTGGCGATCGCGAGCAATGGAGGGCTTTATTGGAGCAACACATTAAAACTATCGTGAATAGATATAAAGGTAGAGTGGCAGCTTGGGATGTGGTAAATGAAGCCTTTGTGGAAGATGGTAGTCTCCGTAATTCTATTTGGTATCAGCATTTAGGTGCCTCCTATATTCGCTTGGCCTTTGAATATGCGCACGAAGCTGATCCTGATGCTTTGCTCTTTTACAATGATTACAATTTGGCTCAGAATCCGCTTAAGCGAAAGGCGGTTATTCGCTATTTGGAGGAAATGAAATTAGCCGGAGTGCCCATTGATGGCATCGGCTGTCAGTTTCATATAAACATTCACTTTCCAGAAGTTTCGGACTTAAACAAATGTATGGAGGAGGTGTGCCAGGCGGGTTTTAAGCTTCACATTTCGGAATTGGATATTGCTTTAAATCCATTTAGTCGCTCTATGCCCCAGCCCAAGGAGGCCGATTTAAAGAGACAGGCCGATCGTTATTTAGCCGTTTTTAAGGCCTTTGATCGGCAGCCCAATCTTCTCAAATACGGTATAACTATGTGGGGCCTAAGCGATGCCGACTCTTGGATTCCGAGTTATTTTAATCGTGAAGACTATCCTTTATTATTTGACGGAAACTATCAGGCGAAAGCCGCTTATTGCAAATTGATTGAAAGCTTATGACCAGATTTAGTATCCTTATACTATTATGCATGGCCTGTTTCGGACTAAAGGCCCAGGTGGGAATTTCTTATTATCCATTTCAATCGGAAGTGGGTATTAACAGCAATGTAGATAAACTCCTATGGGGAGATTTACGCTTGGCAAGCAATACCTTTTATGGGAATATTACCACCGAGACGAATGTGATGTGGAATGTAAAGCGCTACCAGAAGGTGAGTGTTTATACAGGATTAGGCGCCAATTTTAATTTCTTTAATGCAGCCGGCGATTTACCCATTACTAATGGTTATGCGGCTTTTGCCGGATGTAGATTCCGATTCTCTAAGGCTTGGCCTGGTTTACAATTGGCCTTTGAACTCTCGCCCTACTTCAATACCAGCTTTAGCGGTGGAACTTTGCGTTCAAGCTTGGGATTGGCGTATCAGTTTTAGAGATGACATATAGGTGAAAATACATTAAAATAAAAGTGATTTAACATCGTATATTGAGTTAAGTTAGGACTGATAATTTGTTTTAAACTTTATAATGTTAAAATTAATATTTTCTTTTGGCTTCTTAATTAAGAAGAGTATTATTGTGGTGTTATCAGATTGGCCAATCGATATTATGGATCTTTTTAACTAATATTTCTTAAAAAAATAAGTAAAATGAGAAAAATTTTAACGAGTTTAATTTGTGTTTCGCTACTGATTTCCTGTTCAAAAGAAGGTAATGACGTTCTTTATAATGATGTGACTAGTGAGGAAATTAATACACATAATGCGATTGGGGATCCTCCTGGAAAAGGAGATAGATTAATTAAGTTTGGTACATATAGCAAGCCATGCGACTGTAATGGTGATGGCAGTACAGACGGTTGTGATGGTGACCGAGGCATATGTTTGATCATCCGTTTTGGAATTGACGATAAAGTTAGGCCTTTGGGCGATCGAATTGGAGTTGGTGAGTTTACATTCAATGGGTTAGGCAACGATATTGTGCTTTCAATGAAAGAAGATGGAACTCCTCCAAATCAAAATGTTGATAAGTTCTTTCATGTGAATGAGGATTTACATATATCAGCAGATATTATCCCAGGTGGGTATGTTATAAAGCAAGGGATCTATGAAATAGATTATAGTAACAATCCTTTAGGAGATGTAGTTTTTAGTACTAATAATTAATCATTTAGGCCCATTAACAGTCCTTGCTGTTAATGGGTTTTTTAATTTTTAATAGTGTGTTAAAATATATTTACGTATTTCTTTTAATAATGGTTGTTACATCCTGTGGAATAATAGAGATTATGCCACGAAGGGTGGAAGGTTATAATACTTATCGTGATCAAATTTTAAATGATACTACTTGTTTTTATGAAACGGTGAATCACGAACAGTTTATTGAGCCACTGGAAGACAGTACTTTTATTATCAGCTGGGCTCCATGGTGTCCACATAGCTCGATTTTATTAGAAGACTTAGATTATTATTTAAATGAGGGGATAGAGTCAAATTGGGTACTGATTTCCACAAGTTACGATTTAGAGGCGATGAATAAGGTGACAAAGAAATTACCTAACATTAGACCCTATTCTAAAAACATTTGGGATGGTGACAAATATGGATCTGTAGAATTAGATCGTATAAAAAGCCTTTCATCGACTCTATTGGATACTACTTTAACTTATACTCCTATTATTTACTTTAAGGATAAGGGTGAGTACACAAGAGTTAATAAAGATTTTCTTTATCAAGAGCTTAATAAATTGATAAAGTAATATCGCTGCGCTCACTTTTAGATTTGATTATGGTGATGTAATGGTTGGTGCACTACTAGTACAAAGTAGCTAGTATTTAGTACAAAGTACAATTACCCATTCAAATTCTAGCACAGTATTCTAGTAAAGATTTTTCTATGCTCTAGGTTCTAAGCTCTAAGCTCTTTTCCAGAATCAAAAGAATTTCCCTG
>CATMQD010000138.1 GCA_950073045.1 uncultured Flavobacteriales bacterium
CCTATATTGCCGCTCAACGCACCTTCCCAGATTATAATGACATGGCTGATAATAAAGCCTATTTGGAAAGCATTGCGCGCAGTTTTGGATACCATTGGGGTGTTCGTAACAAGGTTCGAGTAAATACGATTTCTCAATCACCAACCCCAACAACAGCTGGAAGCGGCGTAAAAGGATTTGGCGGTTTTATTAACTATGCTGAGAAAATGAGTCCTTTGGGTAATGCCACAGCCGACGATTGCGCGGACTACGCCATTACCATGTTTAGTGACCTAACTAAAAAGGTAACAATGCAAAACCTCTTCCACGATGGCGGCTTTAGCAACACTGGCGTGAGCGATGCAATCATCGAAAGATTTGAAGACGAGTAGGATAGAATCTCATATACATTAAGAAAAACCACCTTGAACAATTAAGGTGGTTTTTTTATGCCTTCTTTTTAAAGAATGGATTCATTGACTAGCTCCCGTCTAAGCATTCTACCCAATAAACCAATCCCCTTCATTAAGCCAATGTTAAAAACATGTGGAAAAAGCCTTCAATTAGGCGCTATTAAAGGCCTTACAGCAATATTGAATTGGGTATCTTTGAGAATTATCACATTTAGCGTAACTGCAAGAATATGAGTGAAGTACAAAAAGATTACGGTGCCAGTAGCATTCAGGTCCTCGAAGGATTAGAAGCGGTGCGTAAGCGACCTTCGATGTATATCGGAGATGTGGGGGTTAAAGGTCTTCATCACCTGGTATATGAGGTGGTAGATAACTCCATTGATGAAGCCTTAGCTGGCCACTGTGACACGATCCAAGTAACTATCAATAAGGATAATTCCATCACCGTTAAGGATAATGGTCGTGGCATTCCAACCGATATCCACGAAAAAGAAGGTCGTTCTGCCGTTGAGGTAGTAATGACGGTTCTTCATGCGGGCGGTAAATTCGACAAAGACTCCTATAAAGTATCCGGTGGTTTACACGGGGTAGGGGTTAGTTGTGTGAATGCCTTATCAGATTACTTGAGAGTAGATGTTCACCGCCAAGGAAAGAAATACTATCAAGAATATAAAAGAGGGGTGCCCGATTATCCCCTTAAGGAAGATGGCACCACTGATTACCGAGGTACCATTGTGTCCTTTAAACCGGATGCAAGTATTTTTCAGGTTACCGAATACCAATACGAGATTTTAGCTTCCCGTTTAAGAGAGCTTTCCTTCCTTAATAAGGGTATTAGCATCGAACTTACCGACCTAAGAACCGAGGATGAAGATGGAAAACCTCTACACGAGCGCTTTTTTAGTGAGGGTGGTTTAAGTGAATTTGTGGAGTTCATCGATATGAACCGCGAAAAATTGATGCCAACCGTAATTAGCATGGAAGGCGAGCGTAATGATATCCCCGTTGAGGTGGCGATGCATTACAATACCTCCTATGGCGAGAATATTCACTCCTATGTGAACAACATTAATACCCATGAAGGTGGTACTCACTTAGCGGGTTTCCGTCGATCTTTAACTCGTACCTTAAAGCGTTATGCCGACGAAAGTGGCATGCTTGCTAAAGAAAAGGTGGATGTGAGTGGTGATGATTTCCGCGAAGGTCTTACCGCCGTTATTTCCGTAAAGGTGATGGAACCTCAGTTTGAAGGTCAGACCAAAACCAAACTGGGTAACTCCGAAGTTTCGGGAGCAGTTGACCAATTGGTTGGGGAAATGCTTTCGAATTACCTGGAGGAAAATCCGAACGAGGCAAGAACGATTGTTCAAAAAGTGATTCTTGCCGCAAAGGCCAGAGTAGCAGCCAAAAAGGCCCGCGAAATGGTGCAACGTAAAACGGTAATGAGCGGTACTAGTTTACCAGGTAAATTATCGGATTGTTCTGAAACCGATCCTGAAATTTGCGAGATTTTCCTAGTCGAGGGTGATTCGGCTGGTGGAACAGCAAAACAAGGGCGTGACCGTAATTTCCAAGCTATCCTTCCTCTGCGAGGTAAAATCCTGAATGTGGAGAAAGCCATGCAGCATAAGGTGTTTGAGAATGAAGAGATTAAAAACATCTTTACCGCCTTAGGAGTAAGCATCGGAACGGAGGAAGACTCCAAAGCCTTGAATACCTCCAAATTGCGTTATCACAAGATTATTATTATGTGTGATGCGGATGTGGATGGTAGTCATATCGCTACACTAATCCTAACCTTCTTCTTCCGTTATATGAAGGAGTTGATCGAGAGTGGTCATATTTACATTGCCGCTCCGCCGCTTTACTTGGTGAAGAAAGGCAAGAAAGAAGAATATGCCTGGAATAATGACCAACGAGATCTACTCATTTCTAAAATGGGTGGTGAAAATAAAAGCAATGTTGGTGTACAGCGCTATAAGGGTCTGGGTGAGATGAACGCCGAGCAGTTATGGGTAACTACCATGGATCCAGATATGAGAACCATGCGCAGAGTAACCATCGATAGTGCCGCTGAAGCGGATCGAATTTTCTCCATGCTAATGGGAGATGATGTTCCGCCTCGACGAGAGTTTATTGAGAAAAACGCCAAATACGCGAATATCGACGCTTAAAATACAAACCCTGATTTCGAAAGATCTCAGGGTTTTTTAATGCTTTATTTTTTCAATTCGATTTAGCCAATTCCGAAGCATTTCTCGACCTCCCTCGGTCATAATGCTTTCAGGATGAAACTGTATTCCAGCAAGGGCGCTATTAATTCCTTCAAAGGCCATTACTACTCCATTGCCTCTTCGGGCAGTTACCCGAAATTCATCTTTAAATCTACCTTGTGCTTTTATGGCCCAGCTATGGTAAAGTCCAACGGAGAAGCTGTCTTCTAAACCTTCTAAAAGCCAAGTTTCAGCATCGCGATGTACAATTCTACTAATACCATGGGCCACTTCTTTCTGATTGTAAAGCTCTGCACCGAAATACTCCCCTAAAGCTTGAGCTCCTAAGCAAATACCTAAAATGGGTTTTGACGCATGATATACTTCGATCAACTCCATGCAAATACCCGCATCTGCCGGCAGGCCAGGACCGGGAGATAAAACAATAGCATCGTATTCCGCTACTTCCGAGATTGTTATATCTCGGTTTCGTCCTACCCTCACCTCGCAATTTAAAGCGCTTAAATAGTGCTCTAAATTGTAAGTGAAGGAATCGTAATTATCGATCAGTAAAAGCTTCATAAATTCACGGCAAATTGAAGAAAAAATGAAAGAAATCGTATATACTGATCAAGCTCCTGCTCCAATTGGTCCATATTCGCAAGCTACTGTACATGGAAATCAGGTATTTACTTCTGGACAAATTGCTATTAACCCCCAAAGTGGAGCCCTTATTCTGGATAGTATAGAAGCGGAAACACGACAGGTAATGGAGAATTTAAAGGCTGTTTTGGCGGCCGCTAAATGCGAGATGTCGGATGTTTTAAAATGCAGCATCTTTATCAGTGATATGAATCAGTTTCAACGTATCAATGCTGTATATGCAGAGTATTTCGACGAATCTCAAGCACCAGCTCGCGAAACCGTTCAGGTGGCGGTATTACCTAAGAATGTAAACATCGAGGTATCAGCAATCGCGATTCGTCGCGGATAAAAGCATTATAAAAGGGAAGCCTTGTGTCTTTTCTACTATTTTTGTGGCTTCCAAATTCTACAATCTTTAAAGCATATTTCAATGGAATTTGATTTGATCGTTTTAGGTAGCGGCCCTGGTGGATACGTTACCGCTATTCGCGCCTCTCAATTAGGTTTAAAAACTGCCGTGGTAGAGCGCGAAAGCTTAGGAGGAGTTTGCCTTAACTGGGGCTGTATTCCTACCAAAGCCCTTTTAAAAAGCGCCAATGTTTTTGAATACATCAATCATGCTGAGGACTACGGTCTGAAAGTAGATAGTGCCGATAAGGACTTCGGAGCAGTTGTGAAACGCAGTCGCGGAGTAGCAGAAGGAATGAGCAATGGTGTTCAATTCCTGATGAAGAAGAACAAGATCGAAGTGATCATGGGTGAAGGGAAAGTGGTTCCCGGAAAGAAAGTGGAGGTAAAAGATGCTGATGGTAAAACGAAAACCATTAGCGCTAAAAATATCATTATCGCTACTGGTGCCCGTAGTCGCGAATTACCTAACCTACCACAGGATGGTAAAAAGATCATTGGATACCGTCAGGCCATGGTTTTACCAGAGCAACCTAAAAAGATGGTAGTTGTTGGTTCAGGAGCCATCGGCGTGGAGTTTGCCTATTTCTATAATGCAATGGGTACCGAGGTAACGGTGGTGGAGTATATGCCGAATATCGTGCCTGTAGAAGATGAAGATGTGTCTAAGCAATTAGAGCGTAACTTCAAAAAATCAGGTATTAAGGTAATGACCAGCTCCGAAGTAACTGGCGTTGATACCAGTGGAGATGGCTGCGTAGTTACCGTTAAAAATAAGAAAGGCGAAAGTCAGATCGAATGTGATGTTGTTCTTTCTGCCGTTGGTGTTCAAGCCAATATTGAAAATATCGGATTAGAATCTGTAGGGATCAAAACCGAAAAAGGTAAGATCCAAGTTGATGATTTTTACGGAACTAATGTAGATGGATATTATGCTATCGGCGATTGTGTACCTGGTCAAGCTCTAGCACACGTTGCTTCCGCAGAAGGTATTATCTGTGTAGAGAAAATAGCCGGACATAATCCTCAGCCATTAGACTATGGAAATATTCCAGGTTGTACTTATTGCTCGCCAGAAATTGCTTCAGTAGGTATGACTGAAAAGGCCGCTAAAGAGGCTGGTTACGAGATTAAAGTAGGTAAGTTCCCTTTCAGCGCAAGCGGTAAAGCTAAAGCAGCCGGACACAGCGACGGTTTTGTGAAAGTTATTTTCGATGCTAAATATGGCGAATTCTTAGGTTGTCATATGATCGGTGCTAATGTTACGGAAATGATAGCCGAGGCAGTAGTAGCACGAAAGTTGGAAACCACCGGAATGGAAATCGTAAAATCGGTACATCCACACCCAACAATGAGCGAAGCAGTAATGGAAGCATCTGCTGCTGCTTATGATGAGGTAATCCATTTATAGACTCTCACATACATTTATAGCAATCCCGACCTCAAATTTTGGAGTCGGGATTTTTTTGTGCTCATTTTTTCGGTGTTAGCGCAAGAATTGACAAAAAGCACGGCGTGAAATGCTAAAAAAGCGCTAATGAGATGTTAAAATGGAGGCTTTAACATTTTGACTGAAATATTTTTTAAACATTCGCTTCGCTAACCGGAAACTCTTACCCCTGCTACTCGAGCTCTAAGAAATTTGTTATGGCGAGTTTGAGCTTGAGAGAGGGAGTTCAGGAGCATTTATTAATCTCCAAACCTGCTCTTTATGGGATTAATACTGAACCTGTCTCCAATACATGTTTTGAGTATTCATCTGGATACTCAATAAAGTACGCTTATAATAGTCATGAAACCTATTGGCTAAACGGTAAAAGAATAAATCTTGCACCGGGCGAATCACTATTTTTAAATTTAAATTACAATCACTCCTTCCGAGTGGAGTCCTCTTCTTTATCGCGAGGCCTATGCCTGCATTATCAAGATCAGGAGTTAGAGAGCTTGTTTGCTAATTTGAAGAAGGAACATGCTCTAGACTATTCCCTAAACGCTTTACGTAAGATTCCAGAATTAAGATTTGAAAGAGGGAGTCATCTCAATCAGAAGCTTAAAATGATTTGTAATGACCTTGATGATGATTTGCAAAAAATTGATCAAAATGGATTTGAAACAATCCTAGAAGAGATGCTCATGGAGATCGATTGGGAGTTATTGGGTTATAATCAAAGGTTGCAGGAGTTTAATCCAGCAACTCGACAGGCCTTAATTCGAAAAGTTATTAAAGCAAGGAAGTACATGCGTTCTAATTTGCATTTACCTATACGCTTAGAGGAAATTGCACAGGAAGCAGGCATGTCGCCATTTCACTTCCAAAGGCAGTATAAAAAAACCACCGGAAATAGTCCCACCCGAAATCTTACCGAGTGGCGAATCGAGAAAGCGAAATTGCTCTTGAAGCAGGATCGATACTCCGTTCAGGAGATTAGCACCATGCTATCTTATAATGATTTACCTACTTTCTCGAAGGCCTTTAAAAGAGAAACTGGTTCCAGTCCCTTAAAGTGGAAAAGTGAGTGTCAATAAAATTGATCTTTTTATTCATTTATAACCAACGTTAGGAGTATTCCCAACGTTTATCTTATAGATGTTTCAAGAAATTTTGTTCGCACTTAACCAATTTGAAATTGTCTAAACCAAGTCAAACATAGCTTTGATTTATTGGTTATCCAGAAAGCCCGCTCATTGAAGCGGGCTTTCAAATTTCTGGCCTTTTGGTTGGGCTATTACCGAATACAGAATGTAACTTCAAGCCCAAAATACTTTCTTTGTTCCTATGCCGGGTAGCACTTTTGGAAAACTATTGAAAATCAGCACTTTTGGTGAATCCCATGGTGAGGCCATTGGTGGAGTACTGGATGGCTTTCCAGCGGGCGTTAAATTAAATTTGGATTTAGTGCAAAAACAATTGGATCGGCGCAAACCCGGACAATCGCGAATAAGCACCCAGAGGAAGGAAAGTGATACGCTTCAAATACTATCCGGAATTTACGAAGGTCAAAGCACGGGAACCCCGATTGGCTTTATCATTCCTAATCAGGATGCCAAGTCCAAAGATTACAATCATCTAAAGGACAACTTTCGTCCTTCTCATGCTGATCGAGTATTGCATCAAAAATATGGGCACCGTGATTACCGTGGAGGAGGTCGCTCCTCTGCTAGGGAAACGGCGGTTAGAGTAGCCGCCGGTGCTTTAGTAAACCAAATTATTCCTCAAGTGAAAATTCGAGCCTATGTAAGTTCGGTAGGAGGAATTAATCTCGATCCTAATAAGCCCTTGGATTTAGATCGTATTGATGACCATAGTACCCGTTGTCCAGATCCAGAAATGGCCCAACAATTTGAGGACGAAATATTAAATGCCCGTAAAGCTGGAGATTCTTTAGGTGGAATAATTACTTGTCGGATTAAAGGTGTAGATGCTGGATGGGGCGAACCAGTTTTTGATAAACTACATGCTGATCTAGCGAAAGCGATGCTCAGCATAAACGCGGTTAAGGGCTTTGAAATAGGAGAAGGTTTCGCCGCAGCCGCCATGAAGGGCTCCGAGCATAATGATGTTTACAGTGATGCTGGTGAACGCCTTACAAATCACGCAGGTGGAGTAGAGGGTGGCCTATCAACGGGCGAGGAAATTTATTTCCGAGTGGCCTTCAAGCCGGTGGCTACTATTATGCGTGATCAAAGTGGTTTGAATAAAAACGGTGAGCAAGTAAATATTAAGGGCAAAGGTCGACATGACCCTTGCGTAGTTCCTCGGGCAGTACCTATTGTGGAAGGCATGACCGCCTTGGTATTGGCCGATCATTTTTTATTAAATCGTACCTCTAAAATTTAAATATGAAATTAGCGCTACACTGGAAAATTCTTATTGGTCTAGTACTCGGTGTAATTTGGGCCATCCTTAGTAGCATGTGGGGCTTAAGTGAGTTTACCGTAAACTGGATTCAGCCCTTTGGTACCATTTTTATCAACCTCTTAAAATTAATCGCGGTTCCACTGGTACTCTTTAGTATCATATCCGGTGTTACTGGCTTGGGTGATCCATCGAGTTTAGGGAAAATGGGCGTAAGAACCTTGGTGTTTTATTTTATCACTACCATTTTGGCAGTAAGCCTGGGATTAATTCTAGTAAATACCATCAGCCCAGGGAAGCTGATAGATGATGATTCACGAGTAGAGAACCGTATTCGCTACGAACTCTGGGCTCAAAGCAACGAGATTCCAGTAAAAGACAATATTCATTTTCTGCAAAATGCCAAATACAGCAAGCTTATTGCAGAGGTAAGCGAATCTGAAGCTTTGGCAGAAATTGACCCTGAAGTATTAGAGAAAATGGAGATTGCCCAGCAAACCAAAGATGCTGGTCCATTACAGCAATTAGTAGAAATAATACCCTCTAATATATTTGGTTCACTGAGCGATAATGGGAAAATGCTTCAAGTAATTTTCTTCGCATTATTTTTTGGGATTAGCTTGCTGTTTATCCCTAGCGATCGCGGCGAACCAGTGGTGAAGTTTGTAAATAGTGTGATGGAGGTTTTCCTGAAAATGGTTGACCTTATAATGCAAGCTGCTCCATTCTTTGTGTTTGCACTATTAGCAGGTACCATCAGTAAAATGGCTGGCGATGATGTTTCTAAAGTATTGGAGATATTTAAAGGCCTTAGCTGGTACTCCCTTACTGTTTTCCTTGGTTTGGCCTTAATGGTTGCCGTTTTATATCCATTCCTTTTAAAGCTAGTGGTGCGGGTTATCCCGTATAAAGGTTTCTTTAAAGCGATGAGCCCAGCCCAAACCCTGGCCTTCTCTACTTCTTCAAGTGCGGCCACCTTGCCAGTAACCATGGAGTGTGTAGAAGATAATTTAGGAGTAGATAAGAAGATCACCAGCTTTGTGTTGCCAATTGGAGCTACAGTTAATATGGATGGAACGAGTCTTTATCAGGCGGTAGCCGTAGTATTCTTAGCTCAATTTCACATGATTGATCTCACCTTGGCGCAACAGCTCACTATTATTTTAACAGCAACTTTAGCCTCCATTGGCTCGGCGGCAGTGCCTAGCGCCGGTTTAGTTATGCTGATTATTGTTTTGCAATCGGTTGGCTTAAACCCGGCTTGGATTGCTATCATTTTACCAGTCGACCGCATTTTAGATATGTGCCGAACGGTGGTAAACGTTACTGGTGATGCCACAGTTAGCAGCATTATTGCTCACC
>CATMQD010000139.1 GCA_950073045.1 uncultured Flavobacteriales bacterium
AAAGTGAATCCCCCCCAGCCGGTAAAACCTTGCCGCCAATTTCTAAATCGGTTTTAGTGGTAAAGGTGGTAGCCTCATTGGCTCCTGTGCGCCACACTTTATCATAAGGCACTAATTCGCCAAATATGGTGCGACCTCTTACCGAAGGACGATTATAAAAAATGCTAACATCGTACTGCTCAAACTGATAGTTGACTGTGCCTTCAGGTGACATTTTCTTAGTATTCGACTTCATCCATTGAAAAGCCAAAAACAAAATCAGCGCAATCGCCGCTAAACTGATAAGAATCCACTTTATAATTTTCATCCCAGAAATTTTGCCCTAATTTACAAACTTAACCAAGCGCCAAACAAATGACTAAAAGTCGCCTTTCCCCGACCCTAATATTGGTCCTTTTACTCCTCAGTCAATTTATGCTCAATGCTCAAAATTCACCAGAGTGGGCCAAGTACGCCATCTGGTACCAAATTTTCCCCGAACGTTTTCACAATGGCGATCCCAGTAATGATCCTCAAATGAAGGACATCCGATATGCCGATCCACAAGAAATGCCAGAGCATTGGCAAATTCACCCTTGGACTTCCGATTGGTATAAATTGCAGGATTATGAGTTGGCCAATGGCGAGCCAGAGTTATGGAAACATATTTTACGTCGACGATATGGAGGTGATATTCAAGGTATTATTGACAAATTAGACTATCTGGAAGATTTAGGAGTGAATGCCCTCTATCTGAATCCTATCTTTCAATCACCCAGCTTACATAAATACGATGGTGAAAGTTACCATCATGTAGATCCCAATTTCGGACCCGATCCAGAGGGCGATCGTAAAATGATTGCTTCGGAAAATCCCCTTGACCCAGCAACTTGGGTGTGGACTAGCGCCGATGAATTAGCCTTAAAACTTATTGAAGAGGCCCATAAACGTGGGATGCGCATCATTTTCGACGGCGTGTTTAACCACATGGGCTACAATAGTTTCGCTTTCGCTGATGTGCGTAAAAATCAAGCTGCTAGCCCCTATAAAGATTGGTTCACTATTAAATCTTGGGATGATCCAGAAACGGAAAAAAATGAATTTGACTATGAAGGATGGTGGGGCGTGAAATCATTACCAGAGTTTAGAGAGGATGAAACTGGCTTGGTTGAAGGTCCCCGAAATTATGTTTTTGCCGCCACGGAACGTTGGATGAATCCCAAAGGTAAAGGTCCGGAATATGGCATTGATGGCTGGCGCCTAGATGTGGCCTTCTGTGTAAAGCATGAATTTTGGAAAGATTGGCGCATCCACGTTAAGTCTTTAAATCCAGAGGCTTACATCACAGCGGAGTTGGTAAGTCCCTTAGAAGAAACCCTTCCCTATTTATCGGGTGATGAATTTGACGGTGAAATGAATTACAATTGGGCCTTTACTTGCACCGAGTTCTTCATTAATCCTAAGAATAAGAATTACCGCAAGCCCAGTGAGTTTGCGGCCGAGCTAAAGCGAATGCGAGAGGCCTTCCCTCCTTCGGTGGCCTATGTAAATCAGAATTTATTTGGCTCGCACGATGTAAATCGTATTGGTTCGCATATTGTAAATCGCGGTGGAACCAATTTCCGAGATTGGGGAAAATATTTCTCTTTTTCCAAAGCAGCAGATAACCCTGATTATAAGGTGAATAAGCCTAATACGGAGGACCTAGAAATTCAAAAACTATTTGCCCTTTTTCAGTTCACCTATTTAGGGGCACCCATGATTTACTATGGTGATGAAGTGGGTATGTGGGGAGCGAATGATCCGGATGATCGGAAACCCATGCTCTGGCCCGAATTTGAATATGAAGATGAAGTTTATTTACCCGATCAAACTAAGCGGGCTAAAGCCGATAAAGTAGCGCCCAATATGGAGCTTCATGCTTATTATCAAAGGCTCATCAAAATACGTCGCGAACACCCAGTTTTAGCCACTGGAGACTTTAAGGTATTAATTGCCGATGATGAAAATGACGTGTTTGTTTTTGAGCGTAAGAATGAAAGTAGTCGCATAATTGTAGCTATTAATAACTCTGATAAGGAATGGGCCTTAGACGTCAACCTTAAACAATTTGGCATTGAAGAATATAAAGTTATTCATGACAAAGAAGTACGCTTTAATTCTGATAAAGGAGTGATGGTAAAACCAAAAAAAGGGATGATTATTGAGATTTAACAAATTAATTTAGAAATTAAAAACCTATATAATAGCTATAATTAATTGTTTTTACAGATCGAATTTCTACTGAGGGAGCATTAAACCATCATCCTTTGAGGTTTAAAAAAACCAAAAGCACCGTTAATAAAAAGAATAAGGCAGGCATTAATTAAAGATGCTGATGTTTCACTGCAATGATGCTGATGTTTTACTGCAATGATGCTGACGTTTTACTGTAATGATGCTGACGTTCTACTGTAATGTTGGGCATGCTCCAAACAAAAGCTCAAGTGCTTTTGCTTGAAAGCACTTGAGCTTTTTTAGCTAATCGAAGCTTTAATGTTTAAGCTAGTCTGTGGAATCTAGCGATAAACCAGCCTTTTAGACTGAGAAAGGAAGGATGTATTCTGTGTTTATCCTAAACTAATGAATATGGAGACTAGTTTTTTTGGGGAGATTTACCATCTGTTACTTAATGAAGCTAATGCGCTAAAGCCTAGGTTTAAAGGGACTTAGCAAAGGAGGGGCAAAGTGGAAAGATGAGAAATTACCGGTCTTCATGTTGTGTTTAGTTTAAAATATATCAAAAGTTAGACCAGAATGCCCCGAGTATGAAATGGTACTTAGGTGATTGTTCATTGAAGGTCTCACTTTCGCCAAAAAGCGGAAGCTAAATAACTTCTACTCTGGATTAACAGTGTAGCTATCCGATTAACGCTTCCTTATATTTTTAAAAAGTCTTATAAAGATATAAATATGACTTAAAAAGGTAGCGAGGCCATAGGTTACAAACATCAACCATATAAAGCCTAGGTTATGATCATAAAGCTTCAGGCCAAAAAACTGTGGAAAGGCACTAATCAAATCGCCAAATCCAACTAGATTGAAAACCCACACTAAAGGGATCGCTAATTGCCATTTATTCTTCAAAGCGATTACTGCAATAATTGCAAGAACAGCGGTGCTAAAATCTAGTAGACCAACGGTAGTTAAAAAATCGCTTGGGAATCCATCATACATCTGCTCTTTAGCCATAAAGGATAATCCTAGGTACCTGAAAGTGTTGAGAAATACAAATGGCAGTAAAGCTTGATGAATTGGTAGCTTAGATACTCGGGGCTGAATCCAATATCTAAAACCGATAATAATGGCCACTGTGCCGCACAGTGCCTGTAAATTGATGATGGTAAAATTGTCCATGTTTGTTAGATTGATTAAATGGATAAAAAATATTGGGTCTAAAACACTTCCCTAGGAGCCCTAAGAGAGATGGCTACAGTTATTGGGGAACATTTATTCGATATTCGCCACAATTAGCAGTCGTTTATTAAAGTGTAGGTAAACTGTTACTAAACTTCTTTTAGGCGAAAAGCTTTTACGGAGAAAATTGCTGCAAGAAGCACAAAGATGGTTCGCAGCCAATGAAGCCCTAGCCAAAGATTAAGCTTAGAAGTTGCAAGCTCTGCAGAATACTCAGCATCCATAAATCCGAAATTAGTGGGCAAGTGATATACAGTAGTTATGGTGCAGGTAATTACTAAGCTCACTAAGGCGATTGTCCAGTTTCGGCGCGCAGTAGCTTGGCCTTTAGTAATCTTTACCATTGCGCCAGTGGCCAGTATTGCCGGTAGCAAAATACCCATCGTTGGCGCTACCAAAAGTGGGAAGTGTATCCCAAACTCCTGCATAAACTCAATTGGATCTAGGCTTTGCCAATATCTACCAAAACCAAGACCGATGACCATCAGGTTACCGATAAATGCCGAAGTGCCGATAAGGGCGATGTAAGGAATTGCTTTTTTCATTTGGTGTTTTTTTTAATAGTACTTTCCTTCTAAACTGTTATGTTCGAGTACAGCCAAAGCACTATGCGCATTGGAATCAACCCGATTAATACTTAAAAAATAAATGGGGGTAAGGGCTAAAAGCACATTCCAAAGGGGAGTACCGGACCGAGGGTATTTGGAATATTTGGTCTCGAATGGAACCAGCGCTAAATATATGAAAGCTATTGATACTAAGACCCAGACTTTTTTCTTGAGCTTAAGCTGAGCTAATACGACCTCCTTAGCAGATCTAATAGAAATTAGACTTTCAGCGTCAAGAGACCTTAAGTAGTTCTTGTAATTCATCCCACCTGAATATGCTTTTGCCTATTAGACAAGAGGCAAGCACAGGTGTGACCACTTCTTTAAAAAAAATTAATTTAGGTTGAGCGTGTTTTGCCAACTGGCGCTTTCTATAATGGATTGGAGGAAATTCTTTTTCCCAAAGTCGGTTTTAAAACTATGCTCTTTATGTAAAGCGGCATATAAGTCTTCCGATTCTTCTACGAGTCGGTTTGCTTCCGGCTCAATCTGCTTTTTAAAGGTAGAATATTCCTTTTTGTTGAATAGTAAGTTTTTGGCATCCACCATTCCACCTTCTAGAGCAATACTTACTTTCTTATGGCATCTACATGGATTAGACTTATCCACTAAGCCACACTTATTTCGCATAAAATTATAAAGGTCGGCCCGAGCTCTGCTTAATTTTTTACGGTAGGTATCTTTTGAAACTGACATTATTTGAGAACCAATATTATGGTCGGCTTCAAAAATATCTCCTATAATGTACACCAGTCTTTGTTCTTTGGTAAGGCACAAGAGCATTCCGGATAGACATTGTAAGCGCAGCTCTCGAATTTCCTCTTTCTTGGCTTCTTGCTCTTCTAATGAAATCTCGATGCTGGGGGTATTATCCAAGCTATTGCCTAAATCATCAAAATTGTCGGGGAAAATGCTGTTGCTTTTTTTCTTTTCGTTTAAAAAGTGGTTCCAAACTATGCGGTAGGCCCAAGTTCTAAATGCACTCTCCCCTTTAAATGAACTAAGCTTAGAAATAATCTTTATCAAAGCTTCTTGGGTTAAGTCTTCCGCTTGTGAGGCATCACCCGTCATTTTCCAAGCAATATTATAGATGTAGGCTTGGTGCTTTTGAATCAGAGTATTTAAGGACTGCTTGTTACCCTCAAGTACTTCTGCCACTAAAGTATCATCGGTTCTATCAGTGGTATATGCAGATGAAAATGGATTCATAATTAGATCTCAATATGGGGCAATGCGATAAAAGGGTATAATCGCTTTCACAAAAAACGAAGGAGAAGAGTAGCTCCTTTGGTATTATTCTTAAAAGCCTCTAAATATATGAAGCCAATCCACTCATGATACTTTTTCAGAAATTATATACATCTAGGTGGATTGTATCGATAGCTTGCTAGACCATTTAATAGGGTTAATCATCATTCTCCCTGCCCTCTTAGTGCTTTAAGTGTTGATGAATTAGTAATCAATAAATTAATTCATGCACAGGTGGACATAAAAAAACACCCTCCTGGCAAGCCAAGAAGGTGTTTCTTAAATATTGAAATCTCTAATTAAAGGAGTCCGTTGGTTTTACGAACCGCTTCAGCAGAGTTAGTTAATTCTGATTTCTCAGTATCTGTTAAATCGATTTCTACGATTTTCTCGATACCATTAGCACCAATTAATGCTGGTACACCGATACAAATGTCGTTTAAGCCGTACTCACCTTCTAACAAGCAAGAACATGGGAACATTTTATGTGCATCGGTAGCAATGGCGTGTACCATAGAAGCCACTGCTGCTCCTGGAGCATACCAAGCAGAAGTACCTAATAATTTGGTTAAGGTAGCACCACCTACTTTAGTAGCCTCCTTCACTTCTTGCATGCGCTCTTCAGAGATAAACTCAGATACTGGAACTGAGTTACGGGTAGCTAAACGGGTTAATGGAATCATACCGGTATCGCTATGACCACCGATTACCATACCATCGATATCGCTAATTGGCGCTTCAGTTGCTTCAGCCAAACGGTATTTAAAACGAGCAGAATCTAAAGCTCCACCCATACCAATGATTCTGTTTTTAGGTAAACCAGTCGCTTTATGAGTCAAGTAAGTCATTGTATCCATAGGGTTAGAAACCACAATGATGATTACATTTGGAGAGTGTTTGATTAGGTTTTCAGCTACAGACTTAACAATACCTGCATTGGTGCTAATCAACTCTTCTCTAGTCATACCTGGCTTACGAGGAATACCAGAAGTAATTACTGCAACATCGCTGTTCGCAGTTTTTGAGTAATCATTAGTAGCACCTGTTATTTTGGTATCGAAACTATTCAAAGAAGCCGTTTGCATTAAGTCCATTGCTTTACCTTCAGCAAAACCTTCCTTAATGTCTATTAGCACTACTTCTGAAGCAAAGTCTTTAATAGCGATATATTCGGCACAACTGGCACCTACTGCTCCGGCACCTACTACTGTTACTTTCATGTGATCTTTAGGGTTTTAATTACTAATGCGGCAAAGTTAATACGCCATTATTCTAAATGAAATTACCGCTCAAATGTTTGATGATATTTTGATGGAAGGTTAGTTATTTTTCAGCTTCGCCTGCCAAACCTTCTTTGTTTTCTCTGAAACCTTAAATTTTTCGGAAATTCTAAAGCCAATTACCCAAGCTATTTCATCATTCGACAATAGAACATGAACCTTGGGCTTATCTGATAGCGGCACCTTTAAATCTATTAGCAAATCGCTAATCAACTTTCTACCCTTCATACCTATAGGCCGAAAAGCATCTCCCTCCTGCCAAGGCCTTATCTCTAAGGGAAATTGAAGTGAAGCCAAATCTAAAGCAGCATGCTCAGGGTTTCTATCTAACTTCCAGTCAGATACACCCAAAACGGATAAATGATAGTGCTTATCTGGACAGATGAAGCCATCTTGACCTTCATGAAGCTCAAATGGCTCATAACTAGCTGTAGACCTCTTCTCTATCAATACATATTCTCTGTCCACCAAGGCAAAGTAGCTGTCAGACTTAAACTGTGCCCCAACATTATCTAGAGATTCAAATAGCTGCTGTGCTGTGTAGAAATTAAAACTAAAAGGCCTCAACACTTCATAAAGGTCATAAGCACTAGCACATTGTTCTAATATCTCTGACTTAACAATTCTGCTTTGGTTATTCTGCTCTTCAATTAGCGAAGCCCTTAAGTCATCGTAATGCCTTTCTGAAGTTTGGTATCTATATTTCAGCTTCTCCAAATTCTCGGACATTACCTTTTCAAAATCAGGATTCAACTTCTTAAAAACCGGAAGCAGCTCATGCCTAATTAGATTCCTCTTATAGTAAGTCTCTTCATTGCTGACATCTTCTCTCCATGCAATTCCATTTCTTGTAGCGTAATCGACAATCTCCTTTTTAGAAAATGGCAACAAAGGTCTAATGAGATTTTCATTTCTTGCCTGAATACCTCTAAGCCCCTTTAATGAGGTCCCTCTGCTTAAATTCAAAAAGAAAGTTTCTATCGAATCATCTCTATGGTGGGCCAACACTATTTTATTGTAACCAAAATTCGAGCATAACTCCCTGAACCAATCGAATCTGAGCTCTCTTGCCGCCATTTGAGTAGAGATACCCTTTTCTGAAGCAAACTTTTTCGTTTCAAAGCGGACAGAATGATTCTTGATGCCGTTGGCTTCACAAGCTTCCTTCACTAGTTTCTCATCTAAATCTGCTTGTTCACCTCTTAGCCGAAAGTTACAGTGTGCCACTGCAAACCGATGCTTTGTTTGTGAAATAAGGTTAAATAGCACCATGGAATCTACTCCACCACTCACTGCAAGGAGCAAATGGTCCTCTTCTTCAATAAGGGCATGTTTTTTGATAAACTCCAAAAAGCGATCAACCATGGCTCAAAAATAGCACAAATCGCTAATTTTGCGGCCGTTCCGAAAAAATGAGAAGAGCTACATTTTATCTTATTCTATTCTTTGTATCTGTACTTAGCTTTAGTCAGACAAGAGTAACGCTTAAAACAGCGGGGAAACTCATTGGGTCTGGTAGTGAGCAGCGTATGAAAGACAGTGTGGTGCTGATACAGGGCAACACGACTATCTTTTGTGACTCTGCCTACCTGAACAAACTAACCAATTCGGCCAAGGCATATGGTCATGTTCGGATTATTGACAATGTAGATCCTCTCAACATTCAGAGTGACTATTTGGAATATGATGGAAATCTGAGAGTTGCGAGACTTCGCAATAATGTTGTAATGAAAGATGATAGCGTCACGCTCTACACAGATAACTTGGACTACGATAGAAACACTCAAGTAGGTCATTATTTTGGTGGCGGTAAGCTTGTTGATGAATCTAACGAGCTTACAAGCGATTGGGGATACTATTTTACGCCTACCAAAAAAGCAGAGTTCTTTAGTGAGGTTGATATGATAAACCCAGAGTTCAGGCTCAAGACGGATACGCTTTATTATGATACAAACACTTCTCTAGCAAAAACAAAAGGTAAAACCGAAGGTATTACCATTGAGTCTGACACCCTCAACACTAACAACGGTCTCATTTACAATCGGCAAGATCTCTATGCAGAAATTTATGAGGGTAATATTGCTAACGCGGATGTTTACATTGAAGCTGACACTATAGTTGCCGATGACGCAAGAAAAGTATATACAGCAAGTCAGAATATCATAATGACCTCAAAGCCTGATTCATTAACTATCTATGGAAACCGAGGGCGCTACACTAAGCTTATAAAAGAAGCTGTAGTTTATGAC
>CATMQD010000140.1 GCA_950073045.1 uncultured Flavobacteriales bacterium
ATTTAAGTCATTGCAGTTTTAAAGACTGTAGTTTAAAAGAAGCTGATTTCACCGAAGCTAATCTTTCTAAGATCTCGCTCCTTAATTGTGATTTCCATAATGCCCATTTTGAGCATTGCGACTTAAGCTCTAGTGTTTGGACAGATTCCCACAATATTCAGATCGATCCTCGCTTAAACCAAATCAAAGGGGCTTTATTCCCAAAATCGCAATTGATTGGCTTATTAGCGGTATTTGGAATTAAGGTGGAAGACTAGAGTTCATGTAAATTCTCTTTATTTAGCGTATTCAACTTCGCAATAGCATGAGTGCTTCTCCCACTGCACAAAATTATTTCCATTTCCTGCACGACTGTTTTGAAGCAGACAGTAGTCGCATGATTATTCGTTCTGTATTTCAGAGCAAATACAAGTTCCGTAGAATTCTTTCAGGAAAAGAAGAACTCTTAGAGCAGCGTTTAAGTTTTGCACCTTTCGATCACCCTGACGCCGAGAAAGTTGAAAAAGAACTCTTTACTCACCGTTTAGAAAAGAGTCTTTATTATGGAAGCATTTTTGTTTTGGGTAAGCATAAATCTGGTTTTAACCCCAACACCAATATAGCCAGCCCCCTCCTGCTGATTCCAATTAAAATTAAGGGGGAAGAAGAAAAAATCATAGAGGTTGATTGGTCAGAAGCTCAAGTGAATACGGAAATCTTGCAGCTGCTAGATTTGAAGCGCGAGGACCTCGGACATAAAGGGTTTATCAATGAATTAGAAGAAATCATCTCTAGCGACGGTGGGGTGTATTCTATCAAAACACTGTTAGAAAAGTACTATCTCAACCTGGATACTGAGGCCCTCTTTAATTGGCCCCTGCTTTGGAAAAGTGGACAAATCCAAAAAGAACTAAAAGCCACTAAACTTGGTGATCATTTTAAAATGATTCCTGCTGCATGTTATATCATCCTCGATAAACAGAGTCATGCGCTCGGCGTTTTAAACGACTTAGAGCAGATGGCAGAGTCGGGGAATTACAACAATGCTCTTAAAAAGCTAATATTAGGAGAAAGCGACAGCCCTAGCTCAGCAACAGATTCTTGGTGGCGCTACCAATTAAATGCCGAACAATATCATGCGATGCAAAATGCCCTTCGCTATACCAATTCGGTTATTGTTGGTCCACCCGGCACCGGTAAATCCTATACCATTTCCGCGATTGCTGCTGAGGCCATTAGTCACAATCAAAAAGTATTGATTGCCTCTAAAACCAAAACAGCCATTGAGGTTATCCGCTCTATCTTAGAAAAGGAATATGGTCTCGAGAGATACTTAGTACAAACCTCTGGTCGCGGTTATAAAAACTCCCTAAAGCGAAGAATCGACTGGTTCCTCTATGGGGCTAACTATAGGGAAGAAACTAGCTTTAAAGAAAGTGACCTAGAGTTTTTCGACCAGAAAATTCGCAAGGCGGAGGAAAAGTATTTGAAGGAATTAGAACTCGAAAACCAAAGACTCTACTTTCGAGAGAATGAAAGTTCAGGACTTAAGGAAGGCATACAGAAGCTATGGGTAAATCACCCCTGGCGAAACCTTGAACGATATGCCGCCAATTTTTTACAGATTCTAGATCTGCGTAAAAAAATGGAAGACGGAATTCGCTTGTTTTCTAAGCAAAAGATTGAACGAACCATTCTTGAAAACAAGAACCACCATCGCGAGGCAATTGCCAAATATCGCGAGGCTCTTTCTAATGACAGTTTTACGCAGTCTCAGGATTTAATGAATGATTTAGATTATGAGAAGCTTCTACGCATGTTCCCCATTTGGCTAGTGGATTTATTAGAGCTCAATAAAATTCTCCCTCAGGAAAAGGAGCTTTTTGACCTTCTAATTATCGATGAAGCCAGTCAGGTTGATATGGCCTTAGCCATGCCCGCCATTCATCGCGCCAAGCGAGTACTTATTGTTGGAGATCCGCATCAGCTGCGACACTATTCATTTCTTTCAACTGAGAAACAAAAAGCCTTTGGAACGAAATACGGTGTAGCTCAGAGCATTTTTTCAGACTACCGAAACCGGAGCATTTTAGACCTCTATCTTAACAAAGTAGCTTCCCAAGAACAAGTAAGCTTCCTACGCGAGCATTTTCGCTCTAGCCCTGCTTTAATCGAATTTAGCAATCAAGAGTTTTACAATGGTCAGTTGGAAGTTTTAAAGTCCAGTCCAGATCATTGGCAGGAAAGTCAGCTTCAGGTAATTGAATGTGGTGGTACGCGAAACAAAGATGGTAGTAATAAAGAAGAGGCAAATGCTATTCTAAAGCAGCTGAGAGCCTTGGAAAAGGAATACGCCGATGAAGGTAAAAAGCTTAGTCCTAGTATCGGGGTACTTTCCCCTTTCTCTAGTCAGGTTAAATACCTTCAAAATGCAATCAGCGAAAAGTTTGATCGCCCATTTTTAAAGAAGCATCAAGTTCTTATTGGTGGCCCTTATCATTTTCAAGGTTCGGAGCGCGATATTGTACTCATCTCTTTTGCCTTAGATGAGAACAGTCATCATTCGGCCTTCATCCATCTTAATAAAGCCGAGGTTTTTAATGTCGCTATCAGCAGAGCAATCTCTAAATTAATGCTCTTTCACTCCTTTAAAAAGATTCCCAAAAACGATGATCGCCTGCTTTTTAGGTATCTAGACTTTGTGCAAGCCAAAACGAAGCCAAGCGCTGAAAATACCAGCAAAGATCAGTTCGCGAATGAAGTTCTCGACTTTATCCGGGCAGAGAAAGGATTTGAATCCGCTCACCTAGCACATCCCATAGCGGGAATGGTTTTAGACTTACTTATTAAGCTTAATGGCAAGTACCATTTTATCGATCTAGTGGGATATCCTGGTGATTTTGAGGAAGGCTTTCACCTAGAGCGCTATCAAACCCTAAGCAGAATTGGCATCTCTAGCGTCCCAGTATTCTACTCCCTATGGACTAAAGATTCCAAGGCAGTAAAAAAGCAATTAGCAACTTTCTTTCAAAAAAAGGTCCATTAAGATAGCGTAGGCCTATTCCTCCGCATCAAACCATAATTCTACCTGCAAACCTTTTTCGGTATTGGTAAAATAGATACGGCCCTTATTGCGCTGCACCAATTCATGTACAATTAATATCCCTAAGCCAGTGCCCTCCGCGCCTTGCTTAGCTTTAGAAACACTAATATTCTGACCTTTATTTATCCGGTAAAGATCTTTTTCATCGGCAATGCCACCGCCGTCATCCGAAATACTAATATGATACTGCCCGGCCTCTAGTTCGATGCTCCAATACACTTTATTAAGCGCATGCTTTAATGAATTGCTAAACAGGTTATTAAGTATTACATCTAAAGATCCGGCCTCGCATTTAATCTTTGGACTATACTCTTCCGGTAGATGAAGCTTTTGCTCTATTTCTAGATTATTCTTCTTAGCAAAGGCATAATGCTCCTTGGCGGTTTTGGTCCAGATGGGCTGCCACTCGCTGCTCATCTCCCCCGATTCTACATCTTGGTATTCTCCCCGAACCCAAGAAAGCACCGAGCTAATACGATCATTAAAACTCTTTATCCCTCCTTCGAGATAACCAAATTCGGCCTCCACCTTAGACTGTTGATTCTCATCTAGCTTAGAGCGGATAACGGCAACTACATCATTTAAAAATCTTGCTGGGCCCTTAATATCATGCGATAAAATGGAAATCATCCGATTTCGAGTATGCAGGGCCTTTTTAAGCTCTTTATTGGTAGCGGCAATTTCGGTAGTTCGCTCGGCTACAATCTGCTCTAAAGCTTCTTGCCTTTCCTTTGCCAAGGAATCGCGCTTACGGATAAAAAGTATTAAAAGCACCAAGGTGAGGATAAACACCAAAAACCAAAACCAGGCTTGCCAGTAAAAAGGCGCTAAAACCTTAAATCGTTTTAAAACAAGCATTTTAGATTTCGACCCAGCCAATTTTACCTCCAATTGATAATCGCCAAAACGCAAAGGATTTAATTGGATACCTGCCTCAAAATTATAAACCAACCAAGATTCATCAATTTGGGGAATGCGGTAAAACAATTTGGCATTTTTGGTAGTAGCACCGTGGTATGGCATTAAAAGTTTAATCCGTATCGACTTATAGTCGGGTTCGACCTGCAAAACATCACCTTTAGTGGAATATTTACCGCCATTAACGCTAAACTCATCTATGTAAATGGTGTCGTTTAAATGAGGTAAGCTAAACTGATGGGCATTCCAAACATTAAATCCTTCGAGGCCCGAGAACACCATCCGTCCATCGGAAATACTTTGATGGATAGGATAAGCATTGCCATTAAACTCGGGTTGATAGAGCCCGTCTTCTTCACCTAACTTATAGGGTTGTATTAAAGTATCCCCCTCCATCCAGGCCTCCATGTCCGCCTCACTAATAATAAATAGACTATTATTAGTGGGGAAGAGATAATTGGATCCCTGTTTAATTACCTCATGGGTGTATTTTAATTCGGGATAATCCCATAAGGAGAAGACCTTAAATTCCAGCTTATCAGTATTAGCGTAATACGGACCAAAACCATAGCTAGCGCCCCATATTCGATCGTCGATTAAGCTGATAGCCCTTTGAATTTTCGCTCCTCCCGCTGTAGTATCTATTTTACCTTCCTTAAGATTAAACTGAAGTAGACCTTTATCGCTCGGAGCGATGAGCTTAGTATTTCCCAAGTTTACAAAATTGCCCACTTTATGCTTCTCCTGAAAGGGAACTAAAACGGAGGACTCGCCTTGATATAAGCAGTTTATGCCCTCACCAATTTTATAGTAAATCAGGCTATCGCCAAGGCGGATAAAATCATTCAAACGATGGGAAACAGAATCGCCAATACTGGGGTCGAAAACCGAACTATTTCCCAGGCGATGCCAGGTTTTTAAACGCCCTTTCTCATAATCGAAATAGCCAAACTGTGGAGGATAGAAATCTATTCTACCTACGTAGAGCTTATGCTCATCCCTATAAGGATAAATGTGGTATTGATCTATATCGGTTTGACCACTATCGCACTCTATGCCTCCCTCTGGTGACCACCGATCGCCAAAATGATTATAAACTGTATCTCCCAAGGCATAAATGGCATACATCCTTAAATTTTCACGACAGGCCTTGCTTAGATCTAGCTGTTGCATGCTATGCCTTCGGTAGATATGCAAACCTTGAACCTGGCTTCCCATTAAAATCTGACCATTAGCTGAATCGATCTGTATGGAGCTTATTTGTCGAATCTTAGGCTTTACTATAATAGCTCGCAAGCGCCAGTTAAGGCCCTGCTTTTGCAGCTGATAAACTATAGTATCATCATAAAAAAAGGGAAAACGATAATGACCTTTCATGATCATTTTTAGGCCATCGGACTGCCAATTTAAAGACTTGGGAAACTGTGCGATGGGCCTTTTCTTTAAATGACCAAGCTCCCAAAGCACTCCTTCAAGATCTACACAATACACCTTAGCCTCGGCCACAAAGCAGCGGTTTATATAGCCCTTGGGTAGCTCATAAGGAAGCCGCCAAACCTGATCATCCTTCCGCCAATAGAAACGAGGATTACCCTCGGGTTGAATGAGATAATGGCTGCTATCAATAACGTAGACCCGCGAATAAGAAACCAAACTATCAATCGGTGCATACCAAACCGATTGCTCGGTGCAAAAAATCTCCTTCCCAATTTCTTGCTCATTGGCCTGAGGATTGATGGCATTAATGGGAATAATAGACCGCGGGGTATTCTCGGTAAAGGGAATAATTAGGCTATCATTTAACTTATAAATCCCTTTAAAGCGGGTTAGTCCAAATACCTCTTCCCGATAAGATTTCACCGATATCCCATCATAGCGATAAACCCCGGCCTGAGTTGCAATCCACACTAAGCCATTAGGACTTTTATAAAAATCTTCAACCGAATTTTGATTAAGACCATTATTAACGTCGATTACCCGCTGCGAAAAGGCTTGCCACTGTTGCGAGCTATCGATAGCTACTTCCCTTAAAGCCTGGGCATGGCCCTGGAATCTAAGTGCACAAAAAAGAAATGTTAGGAGTAAAAACCGTAATTGAGCTCCTCCCAAACTCCTTTTAAACCAAATATCTAAAAACATCAAAAGTTTCAAATCTTTTGCCTTGGGGGAGAAAGACGATGGGCCTCAAAATTAGACTAATTTCCACATAACTCGCAAATTTTTAGAAGAGCAAGTTTCTGACTTTGAAGCATATTCGATTTTTGACTATTCATTTGGCATTATCATTAAATCCACAATTCCCCTTCACGCGGCAATCTATGCTCTGAGTAATACAAAGGCAGAGGTTTTATACTTTAGGAAAATCAATTGAAGCTCTTAAATGGTTGTTTCCCTTTGGTCGGGCCCCCGAAATTTATCTACGGCCTTAATGTATTTCTTCGCCCACCGAGGCGACTTTAAAGTTTTAGATGAGCCTTTTTTTGGGGCCTTTTTGCAGCGCTTTAATGTTTGGCGGCCTTCCCGCGAGCTGGCCTTAGCGCAAATGGAAAAGGATCCTGATAAGGTGATGCGGCAAATATTGGATGCCGGCAATCATCAAAATTTGTTTTTGAAAAATATGGCCAATCACCTTCCCCTGATTGAAGCGAGTCTTGAGGCGAGCAAGGCTTTAAACTGGAAGCATATCTTCCTCTATCGCGATCCGGCAGCGGTAATCCAGAGCTATAAAAAGCAAATGCAAAACATTAGTCTTTTTGATTTAGCCTATAAAGAGCAAGTAGAATGGCTGCAGAAGCTGCAGAAAAACAAAATAGATTTCTACCTCTTGGATTCCGCCAAAATTCAAGAAAAGCCAAGCCAAGAATTAGCGGCACTCTGCCAGTTCCTTAATATTCCCTTTAGTACTGAAATGTTAAACTGGCCCGCAGGACCAATTGCCGAGGATGGTGTTTGGGCAAAATTCTGGTACCATAGAGTGCACCAAAGCACAGGCATCGAAGCCAAGCCCGCCAACGAACAACTATCAACCGAAATTAAAAAGGAGCCGCTCTATTTAGAATGCCTCCCCTATTATCAAGAATTACAAAAAGTACATTATGAGCAAATACAATACGCCCGATCCGCGCAATGAGAATACCCTGGTTTATGTAAACGGACTGGTACCACGAAAGGATGCCCGGGTTTCGGTTTTAGACTCGGTAGTACAGGGCGGCGATGCCGTTTGGGAAGGACTGCGCCTTTACCAAAGTCGCATTTACCAATTGGAAGAGCATTTAGACCGACTATTCGACTCGGCCCATGTTTTACAATTTGCCAATATCCCCAGTCGTAATGAAGTGCGCAATGCCATATTTGGCACCCTTAAAGCCAATGGTATGGAAGATGGCGTGCACATTCGATTAACCTTAAGTCGGGGACTAAAAAGCACTTCCGGGATGAATCCTCAGCTGAATACTTTTGGCTGCACCTTAATTGTATTGCCAGAATATAAGGGGATGGTATATGGCGAAGATGGCCTACAATTAATCACCTCATCAGTACGTCGCAATGCCCCGGCCTATCTCGATTCTAAGATTCACCATAATAATCTGCTGAATAATATTTTGGCCAAGATTGAAGCTAATCACGCGCAAGCGGATGATGCGGTAATGCTAGACCAAGCGGGTTTTATAGCCGAGACCAATGCAACCAATATCTTTCTGGTGAAAAACCAAAAGCTTTATACCCCTTTTGCCGATGCTTGTTTACCAGGAATGACCCGCCGACGAGTATTAGAAATAGCTGAGGAACTAAATATGGAAGCACAGGAGAAAAACCTGAGCATGGCCGAAATGTACACCGCCGATGAAATGTTTACCACGGGCACCATGGGCGGCCTAAGTTGGGTGAAAGAAGTAGATGGCCGATTGATCGGTAGCGGCAGCAAAGGCCCGATCTGCACAAAACTACAAGCTTACTATCAGGATACTGTGCATGATTTAGGTGTAGCCATTCCATAATCAAGCTCTAAACCTTTTCCGCCTAAGCGGCCTTATTTAGGGTTCCGCACTAAAGCTTAAATTCCAACCAAATACCAAGCAATGAAAATCTTAAGCTCTAATTTTGGTCTTAGCCTGGCCATATTGCTCTTATCCAATAGCTTAATAGCCCAAAAAGACAGTAGCGCCACTAAAAGCGATAGTCTTAAAAAAGCCACCAAAGAACTGCCTTTGGAGCCCGAACGGGAAATCTCACTGAAGAATCCTAAAATCACTTGGATGTCGGTAGATGTAAATCCCAGTAGTAGCAAAATTGCTTTTGATGCCATGGGAGATATTTACATTATGCCCATTGCTGGTGGTAAAGCCGAGGCTATTACTCAGGGTATGGCTTATGAGGTGCATCCTCGTTTCTCGCCCGACGGTAAGAGCTTAGTTTATATTTCCGATAAAAGTGGCGCCCAAAATGTTTGGGTAATGGACCTTGAAACCAAGAAGGAACGCCAAATTACCAAGGACAAAAACCAAGTTTATTTCTCTGCCGATTGGAGTCCGGATGGACAGTATATCGTGGCGGCCAAGGGCAGAAGAAACATCAAATTACACCTTTATCATATTGAGAGCGGCAGCGGCGTGCAGCTCACTAAAAAGCCGGAAAGCTTAAAGGCCATCGATCCCTTTTTTAGCAAGGACGGTGAGTATATCTACTTTTCTTCCCGCAAGGGAGCTTGGAATTACAATGCCGATTTACCCCAGTACAGCGTACAGCGCTATAATATGGAGACCGGTGAAATAGAGTCGGTAGTCTCTACCTACGGCTCGGCTTTTT
>CATMQD010000141.1 GCA_950073045.1 uncultured Flavobacteriales bacterium
CCCGGGTAGATTCACTTACCCTGTACCTAGCGACTATTTGGGCATCAGCTTTATTAAATATGCTGCGCTGGCGCTAAACAAAGACAAACACAGCGTGTTTTATCAACCGGTAAGTGAGGCATCGCTAAAAACTGTTTTGCCCCCTTTATGGAAGTACCTGGATGCGCTACACCCTACCATGTGGCAGCAAGGCGATCATATGCTAAGACACGCCTCTCAGCTCCAGCGATTGGTGGGGGCGGGCGAGCTTTCATTGGCATTTTCTTTTACCGCATCGGAAATCCCCTCTGCGGTCACACGCTTCGATTTACCTGAAGATGTGCGCACTTACGCTATGCAAGACGGAAGCTTAGCAAACGTGCACTTTGTAGGGTTAACCTATAACTCGGGAAGCAAAGCGGCGGCGAAAACCGTTGTGAATTTCTTGCTTTCACCCCAAGCACAAGCCAAGAAGCAGGAAATAACCGTATGGGGCGATGACACCGTGCTCGATATGACGACCCTCACTAATGCCCAACAAGCATTATTTAAAAAAGAGGCAGTGCATCCATCGGCACTCGATAAATCGAAGCCGACCGCTCTATTGGCCGAGCCTCATGCAAGCTGGACCGACGCGCTGCGTGATGCATGGTACGAACGTTACGGAGCGCGTTACTAATGTTCGCGCAATTTACGCGCATTATGCGCTGGTGTTTACTGCTATTGCTTTGCATACCCGTATTAGCAGGGCTTGTGGGCGTAATTTTTCCTGCATTAGGCTATTTCCCTGCCATCGGCGCAAACAGCTTCTCACTAGACGTTTTTAGAACGCTATTTGCTCTTGATGATATTTGGCACATGGTGTGGCTTTCACTTTTTACTGGGGTGGGGTCAACATTGCTGGCGATGGCTGGCGCGTTTTTATTATTAGCTACCTTTTCCGATCATGGGCCCAAAAAATGCAGTGGACTAGAGATTCGTCAATACGATGAGCTGCAACTAATTGACCGATTTAACGAGCACTTTAGCATGATTGATCATCAGCGACAGCTACACCCTACGCCTAGTGGTTTGGAGCAGGAATTTCTCTTTGCCCTTTTTAGAAGAATGGCCTAATAATCTAGCTCAGTCATTAATTGAGAGTAGATTGTATCTGGACTTTCTTCAAAGGCTTTTAAATCGATAAAGAGAGCTTCCTGGAGTTCATTATCCAGATATTCTAATTTCAATTTAGTATCCACTAATTCGAGCTCGGCCAAAATGCCAGTCCAACAGCTTTCAATGGGAAAATGCTCAGAATTAAGGAAAAGGCCTTCTTCATTAAAGTGCAATACATATAAACCTAGTTCATAGCCGGCACCACAGCGTCCCATGGGGTTCCAATTGTTTGAGGTATAGAAATATCTTAATAAAATCGCACCATCCCCAGAGGCCATTACCGTATAGTTTCGAGCCTCTAAATCCAAAGCATAGAGGTCGATTGCTTCTTCTTCCGAAAGAATTAAAAACTCCTGCCGTCGATTAAGTTTATAGCCTTCAAAAAATAGGTTTAAGTCCAAACTATCGTCGCCAAAAACAGCATGGGTCTCTTTCCCCACTTTTTTAAACTTGTATTCACCTTCCGCAAGTTCTAAAACATCGGCCATTTCCCAAACCGTAATTTCAGGAACATGCTGGTAATCGATACTCGCATGATAATCGCTAATGCCATTCATCAAACTATCATGCAGCCTTTCTCCGCTAAAAAGCAGAAAATCATCTGAGGTTAATATGCCATGCACTTCTACTTGCTGGGAATCATCAACCTTTTTAAACCAACCCTGCAATTCTTGATAATCCTGAAACATATTCTCCGAACCCCAAGCCTCTAGGTAAAACACCACCGCTTCATTATTTAGGTATCCCGTAAAGAAAGCCGAATGCTGTTCTACTATTTGTACCCTGGGATAATCACTCTTCTGCCCTTGAGCGATTAAACAGGAGAGAAAAAACAAGAGAACTATTTTTTTAGGGCTTAGTTGATTGGTTTTTTTCATCTGTCAAATCTTGCTTTTAGCAAAAGAATTCTAGAGCATGGATAATTTCTCACCAATTTAGCGTTTGAATTTCAAAATTCGTAAGATGAGTTTACAATCCAACCTCAACAAGTTTTAATTCGTCTCAAAAGAGGTGAAACAAATCCCACCCAATTCCCAAAAAACATGCGCAACACCATTCTTGGCCTACTCCTCTTAGCTAGCTTAGCAATAAGTGCACAATCTAGCTATACCCTTAGTGGTTACGTAGAAGACGCTCAGTCTCTGGAACGAATAATTGGCGTTAATCTTTACCTCGAAGGAACCACGGTGGGAACCACCACTAATACTTTCGGATTTTACTCATTAAGCCTAGCCCCCGGTGAATATGATTTAGTGGTCTCCTTTATTGGCTACCAAAGTATTCGCAAGAAGCTGGTGGTAAAAGATCAAAACATAAAGCTCGATTTTAAGCTCGAAGAAGAGGCTTCTACCCTAGAAGAAGTTACCGTTACCGCTGAGGAAATGCAGGTAGAACGTGTACAAATGAGTCAGGTGCAATTAAGCGTTACGGAGATTAAAAAGATTCCTGCCTTTTTAGGCGAGGTAGATATTATCCGGGCGATACAGTTACTACCCGGGGTGCAGAGCGGAAATGAAGGAACCACCGGCTTTTACGTACGTGGTGGTAGTCCCGATCAAAACCTAATTCTACTGGATGGCGTGCCCGTTTATAATGCCTCTCATCTTTTTGGCTTCTTCTCAGTGTTTAATGCCGACGCCATAAAAAACGTTAACCTTACTAAAGGTGGTTTTCCAGCGCGCTTCGGCGGAAGATTAAGCTCCGTGCTGGAGATTGACATGAAGGAAGGCAATATGCGGGAATTTCACGGTGAAGGTTCCTTAGGCCTTATCAGCTCTAAGCTTACGCTTGAAGGCCCTATTTGGAAAGATAAAACCTCTTTTATTGTCAGTGGCCGACGCACCTATTACGACATTCTCGCTTCTCCCTTTATTCCTGAAGGTCAAGATTTCGGGTATTACTTCGCCGATTTAAACGCCAAGATCAATCATAATTTTTCTCGCAAGGACCGTCTATACCTCAGCTATTACAATGGCATTGATGATTTTAGTTTCCGAGAGGAATATCAAGATGATCCCTTTTTCGGCGGCGGTGAAGGTTATGATGAATCGGGTTTAGATTGGGGTAATCACACTGGGGCGCTTCGATGGAACCACCTCTTTAATGATAAGCTGTTCAGTAATTTAACCGCTACTTTTTCGCAGTATCGCTTTTCAATTGGTTTTGAAAGTTACTACGAAGAAGACAATGATATTAGCAGTAATGGCTTTGAGTACTTTTCTTTAATCCGCGATTATGGCCTGCGTTATGATTTGGAGTATGCGCTAGATAATAGTCACCAATTACGATTTGGCGCCTCTTACACCAACCATACCTTTCGTCCGGGTGTTGCTCAAATTGAAGAAACTTTTGATGGCGCTAGTGTAGATTCCATCTTAGACTTATCACAAAAAGTATTGGCCAATGATTTCTTCGCTTATGTTGAAGACGATTGGAAACTTGGCGAGCGCTGGCGAATAAACTATGGTTTGCATTATTCCGCCTACCTCACTAATGACGATGCCTTTTATCACAATCTTCAACCTCGAGTTTCTGCTCGTTATTTGGTTAATGATCGCCTTTCTTTAAAAGGTAGTTATGCTTTAATGAATCAATATGTGCATCTACTTTCAAATTCGGGCATTGGTTTACCTACCGACCTTTGGGTAAGTTCTACCGCCAAGGTTAAGCCGCAGCGATCTCAGCAAGTAGCCCTTGGTGCTACCAGTAGTTTATGGGGAAATCGTTTTGAGTTATCTGCCGAAACCTATTATAAAACCATGAACAACCTTATTGAGTATAAAGAAGGTGCAAGCTTTATAGCTAATACCGATTGGCAAAATACCGTGGAAACCGATGGTGAAGGTCAGGCCTATGGATTAGAACTACTTTTCCGAAAAAAGAAAGGCAAAACCACCGGCTGGATTGGTTACACCTTAGCTTGGACAAATCGTCGTTTTGGAAATTTAAATAATGGCGATTGGTTCCCTTACCGCTATGATCGTCGGAATGATATTTCGGTGGTGATTAACCATCAATTTTCAGAAAAATTCGATTTAGGCCTAACTTGGGTTTACGGAACCGGAAACTCCTTTACTGCTCCGGTAGCCCAATTTAAATTAAGCGGTGGCGACTGGGGTTTCCCGGGTACTTACGATCGTTTTAGTGATCGCAATGCCTTGCGGATGCCGGCCTACCACCGTTTGGATCTAGGCTTTAACTGGCATAAGAAAACCAAATGGGGCGAACGCACTTGGAACATTTCGGTGTACAATGCTTATTCGCGACAGAACCCTTTCTTCCTGTATTTAAGTCAAAATAACTTAGGGCAGCGCCGAATCAATCAAGTTAGCCTCTTCCCGATTATTCCTTCAATCTCCTATCAATTTAAGTTTTAAGATGAAAAAGTTAGTGTACAGCCTTTCCCTTATTGCCCTTTTAGCTTGTGAAAAGGAGATTGATTTTGAAATTCCAGATCCCGGTAAAAAAGCGGTTATTGAAACTCGCCTGCAATATGGCGAAACAATAAATCTCTACCTGAGCGAATCGGTTTACTCCTTAAGCGCCGAGAACCCTGCTTATCGCGATGATTTTGAAGCCTACCTTTATACTAGTGAGCCAGGTAGTCCATTTCCTTTTGAGGTAATCGAAAATCCAGACTTTGGACCCGAATACATTTATCAATTAAACCATAGTTTAAATCAAGGTCAGAATTACCGCATAGTAGTTCGCGCCGATGGTATTCCCCGAGCTAGTGCGGAAGAGCGCTTATTGGAGGTAGTCGAAATCGAGGATTTCAATTATAACCGCGAGGATAAAGAGTTTACTTTTCGCTTTCGCGATGATGCGGCTACCGAAGACTATTATATGGTTACCATTAATGAGTTGGGAAGCGATAATTTAATTTTCTCCACCCTCGACCTAAACATGGAGTTCTTTGGTTATAGCGATTTCTTTGAAGACGGTGAATTTGATGGTCGCCAATTTGGCTTTGAAGCCTATTTACCCGACGAAAGCTTTAATGGTAAAAGTCGCGAAGTAAAAGTACGCTTAGAACAACCTACCGAAGCGGTGTTTATAGAACTGCGCTTGCATCATATTTCCAAGAGCTATTATCGGCATGAGCTCACCAAATCTGCCTATGAAACTAGCGATGGCTTCTTCAGCGAGCCCGTACAAATCTTCTCGAATGTAGAAAATGGTTATGGCATTATGGCTACTTCGGCTAGTGATATAGAGAAAGTGCAGTATTGAGGGGTTAGATGTTAGACGCTAGACGTTAGATTTTATGAAGATGCCTGATTTTGGTTGACCACATATTCTAAAAATGGCAAAGTACAGCATTGCCAGTAGAATCAAGTCTAAAAGTAAGCGCAGCGAACGTACTAAGTACTAGTTACTAAATACTAATCTAACAGTGAGCGAAGCGAACGATCTAGCGTCTAGTATCTAAAAGCGACCAAAGGGAGCGGTCTTATTCTAAAAGCGAACAAAGTGAGCGTACTTAGATTTGTTAATTACCCATCTCCCATCCTCGTTCGTAGCGCAATAATGTTCTTATTTTTGCCCTTGCGTATAGCTTATGGCCAAGAAGAAGCAAAGTAAAGCTCCCGCGAAGAGCAAGACCACCAAAAAAAACCGCATCAAAGCACCTAATTGGGGAGAGCTAGTCCGTAACCCAACCTATCACTTGGTTTTCGGCCTATTTCTTATTAGCACCGCACTGTACCTCATCGGAGCATTTTTCTCCTATTTAATGCACTGGTCGCAAGACCAAAGTTTAGTGGGATTAAGCTATGGCGAGATTCTCGCGCGTCCAGAAATTGAAGCCCGCAATGCTTTAGGCAAATTAGGCGCTGGCTTAGCCCATCAGTTTATTCACCTTTGGTTTGGATTAGCAGCCTTTTTAGTGCCATGGTTTTTAATCGTTGCAGGAGTTAGATTAAGCCTCAAGGTTAGTTTATCCCCTCTGCGCAGAAGTCTGGCCTCCTCCCTTTTTATGCTTATTTGGGTTCCAGCTTTAATGGCTTATCTAGTTCCCGAAAACGCTTACTTCTCTGGCGCCTCAGGATTCTTTTACGAAGCTTGGTTAAGCAGTCTTGCCGGACCAATTGGCACTTTGTTAATTCTACTTTTCTCCTTACTCATTTTCTTGGCTATTCGCTTTAGCTGGACGGCTGAAAAGGTGCAAGCCTTCTTTCAGAAATTTTCGCGACCAAAATCGAAAGTACTGGAAGACGAACTTGAGGATGAAGCACAAGCTGAAATCAAAGCCAGTCCAATTGCCGAGCCCAGCGCCCAAGAAGAAAGCCCAAGCATTGAAGCGGAGGAAGAAACTCCTTCTATGAACTTTGAGCTGAAGGTAGATCCAGAAGTAAAGAAAGAAGAATCGCCGAAATCGGAATCCGAGGATAACTTTGAAATCGAGTTAAAAACCGATGTTTCCCAAAAAGAGGAAACTAAAACGGAAGGCGAGACTGAAGAAGCAGATACCGATTTCGAAATCGAAAAAAAGGAAGAGGAAGAAGCCTTAAGTGCTAAAGAAGTAAATCGTAAGGTTAAAGATTTTGGTCCCTACGACCCTACCCTCGACCTTTCTAAATTTAAATTGCCCACCCTCGACCTCCTTAAAAACTACGGTTCTACCAATATTACCATTAATGAGGAGGAGCTCTCAGAGAATAAAAACAAGATTGTAGAAACCCTCAATAACTATAAAATTGAGATTTCTAAAATTAAAGCGACCATCGGGCCTACTGTTACGCTTTATGAGATTGTTCCTGCACCAGGTGTTCGAATCTCAAAAATTAAAAACCTAGAAGACGATATCGCTCTATCTCTAAGTGCACTGGGCATTAGGATTATCGCGCCCATCCCCGGAAGGGGAACTATTGGTATTGAAGTGCCAAGCACCAGTCCACAAATGGTACCCATGCGAAACCTAGTGGCCGGCGAGAAATTCCAAGAAAGCAATATGGAGCTACCCATTGCTTTTGGGAAGACCATTAGTAATGAAACCTTTGTTGCCGACCTTGCGAAAATGCCGCACCTTTTAATGGCCGGCGCTACTGGTCAGGGTAAATCGGTTGGACTAAACGTGATTCTTACCTCCCTACTTTACAAGAAGCATCCCTCCCAAGTGAAGTTTGTTTTGGTAGATCCTAAAAAAGTAGAACTCACCCTCTTTAATAAAATTGAGCGCCACTATTTAGCCAAATTACCCGATACCGAAGAGGCCATTATCACCGATACTGCTAAGGTTATCAATACCTTAAACTCCCTATGTATTGAGATGGACGACCGCTATGAGCTTCTAAAGAATGCCATGGTGCGGAACATCAAGGAGTACAACACAAAGTTTATTGATCGAAGACTAAACCCGGAAGAAGGTCACCGTTATTTGCCCTACATTGTTTTGGTGATTGATGAATTTGCGGATTTAATCATGACCGCCGGTAAGGAAGTAGAAACACCTATTGCCCGTTTGGCACAGTTAGCACGGGCCATTGGAATCCACCTAATTGTGGCTACCCAACGCCCCTCGGTTAATGTGATTACCGGTATTATTAAAGCCAACTTCCCCGCACGAGCAGCTTTCAGGGTAACCTCCAAAATTGATTCCCGCACCATCCTAGACGCCGGCGGTGCAGAACAATTAATTGGTAAAGGAGATATGCTTTTAAGTCAAGGCTCGGATTTAATCCGACTACAATGTGCTTTTGTGGATACTCCCGAAGTAGAGAAAATTACCGACTATATCGGCGAACAACGTGCCTACCCCGAGGCTTATAAGCTTCCCGAATATAAAGGAGCCGATGAAGATGGTAATGTAGGCGTAGATATCCTCGACCCTTCAGAACGAGATGCCCTATTTGAAGACGCTGCCCGTTTGGTGGTGCAAAGTCAGCAAGGTTCCACTTCCATGCTTCAGCGTAAGCTAAAATTAGGCTATAACCGAGCGGGACGAATAGTAGACCAATTAGAAGCGGCCGGCATTATCGGTCCTTTCGAAGGATCCAAAGCACGAGAGGTATTAATGCCCGACGAATATGCTCTGGAACAGTTATTGAATCATGAAAAGAATAAAGAATAAGTTTCCATGAAAAAGTTATTTCCCCTCCTACTAGCAGCCTTCTGCGCACAAATCCTCATGGCTCAGAGTCATACCGAAGCCAAAGCCCTTTTAGAGGAAGCCAGTAAAACCATGAAGTCCTATCCGGCCATGGAGATTGAGTTTACCTATACCATGGAAAACAATCGCGTGGACCCCCCCATTACCCAAGAGCAGAAGGGAACCTTAGCCTTAAAAGGTGATGACTACCGCTTAAAAACTCCCGTTTTAGAACAATTACGAGTGGGCAATAAGCTTTACAACATTTTACATGAAGATGAAGAAGTGCAGGTAAGCGAATATGAGGAAGAAGGCATGGGCCTTAGTCCAGCTCGCCTACTTAGCTTTTATGAAAAAGGATACAGCTACAAAATGGGTGGTACCGAAACCATTAATGGTCGCACTATTAAGTATGTTATTCTAAAGCCGGTGGCTAGCGAGGAGATTGATAAAATTATGATTGGTGTAGACATGAAGACGAAAGAAGTTTACTCCATGAAACAA
>CATMQD010000142.1 GCA_950073045.1 uncultured Flavobacteriales bacterium
GGTGCCGGTGGGGTGGACGATGATTTGGGGTTCGCCTTCCAAATCCGGGTAATCCACGTCCACTTGCCTGAAAAAGCGGTCGAGCTGCGCTTCGGGTAATGGATAGGTTCCCTCTTGCTCAATAGGGTTTTGCGTGGCCAATACAAAAAAGGGATTTGCCATTTTATAGGTATGTCCCCCAGCCGTAACCGAACGTTCTTGCATGGCTTCTAGGAGGGCCGATTGCGTTTTTGGTGGCGTACGGTTAATCTCATCGGCCAAAATGATATTCGCAAATAAAGGCCCCTTTACAAACTTGAACTGTCGATTTTCATCCAAAATCTCCGCGCCCACAATATCCGAGGGCATCAAATCTGGAGTAAACTGAATGCGCCTAAAACTTAATCCGAGTGCCTGAGCCACGGTATTAACTAATAAGGTTTTTGCCAAACCAGGTACCCCTACTAATAAGGAGTGACCTTTGCAGAAAACAGAGAGTAAAAGAAGGTGGATTACTTCGTCTTGGCCTATAATAACTTTGCCAATCTCCTGCTTAAGCTGGGCATACTTATCACCAAGCTCCTTCGCCAATTCTACATCATTATTATTCTGCATAGGAAGAATTATTTATCCATTGACGTTCGAAAGTACATTTGAGGTAGTCGTTGTTTACTCGAACGTAGGTATCGGTGATTTTTTCTTTGGTCCAATTCTCGAGTTCCTTTTGCTTTTTCATCGCTAAAGCGATTTGCTTAATGCGCTGGTAATCGGTAGACATAGCAGCCACATGGGCTTCCGAGCGATCAATAAGCTTAATAATCTTATAGCCTTCCTTCTCATCGGGAGTACGGAATAGAACGGGATCGGAAATGGTACCTTCTTCAATACTTTCTAAGGCATAGAAAATGTTTTTATCCAATTGACTGGTTTCCCATTTACTATCGCCAGTTTGAGGATTCATTACTCTACCTCCATTTAAGCGAGAGTCTTCACTATCTGAATACTCTTCGGCCGCTTCCGCGAAAGTGAGGCTATCCATAAGGATTAAACTTCTTACGCTATCTAGGCGTTGCTGACAAGCTTGAAGGTTTTCGTTGGAGATTTTTGGCTTCACAAGAATGTGGCGTAAATCTAACTCTTGTCCGATTTTACGTTGCACCTGAACAATATGATAACCGTATTCGGTTTTAAATGGCTCAGAAATTTCATTCAGTGCCAAGTTAAAGGCTACCGCTTCAAACTCCTTTACAAACTGACCGCGCTTGATGCCTTTATATTCTCCACCATTTCGAGAGCTTCCAGGATCTTCAGAATAGAGAACCGCCATGGTGTTAAAAGAAGAACCATTTTCGATACGGCCTTTAATCTCTTTTAATTTGTCGATGGCATCCTGCTTAGCTTCATCACTAACCTTGGGGTAGAGCACAATTTCTGCGTATTCCACCTCCGCATTGATAAGTGGTAGACTATCTTTTGGAATGCTACTGAAAAACTCTCTTACCTCGGAAGGCGTGATTTCTACATCTCCATTAATTTCTTGAAGCATTCTTTGAGCGGTGAGCTGGTTGCGAATTAAAGGCGCCATTTCCTCTTTAATCTCGAGAACCGACTTCCCATAATATTGCTCTAGCTTTTCTTTAGATCCAATTTGTTGAATAAAAACTTGAATACGACGATCGATATTTGCTTGCACTTCTTCTTCACCCACTTCCACTGAGTCTAGGGCCGCTTGATGCAAAAGCAATTTCTCCATCAATAGATCTTCGAAAACACGACATTGCTCAATTTCAATCGCCGGATTCTGACGCTTTTGAGCCTCAACACTTTGGTCGAGATCACTTTTTAGTACAATCTCCTTACCAACCAAGGCAATAACGCCATCAATTAGTTTTGGCTGGGCTTCTGCCGAAAGGCCAGCAAGCAATAGAAGCGCGAGTAGTTTATGGGTAAGTTTCAAATTCTTTCTTTTTTAATGCGTCACTAAATAAGTTCTTTTCCAAGTCGGCAATAAGCTCCAACCTGCGTTTATTGAGCAGGGTATTACGGATCACTTCGGTAACATAAATTAAGGGCGATGGGCTATCCTTAATTTTATATTCCATTATCTCGGCTAAATATACCAGACCTTCATCTTCTATTTCAACAAATCTATTCTTCGATAGAAAGTCTTGTTGGTTATAAGTTCGGATTGGTACTAGTTTTCTAAATTCTGTGAAGTTCATCCAAGCGGTATCTTCTAAGGAAAAGGCGCGGGCATAACTCAATGCGTAATCCATTAAGTCCTTGCGATCCTCTTCTTTACTACTTTTAAAAAGCTTGGCTAAATCTTCAACATCGGGAGCATCCTCTGGAACGGTAAGGTAACGTAAACGCAGGATGTTTTCCTTCAGCTGGAAGTTAGCTAGGTGTTCTTCGTAATAAGCTTTTATCTGAGCATCAGTAATGGTGGTGTCTAAGCGATCATCCACATACTTTTGGAGATAAGCGAATTTTAAAAGGTCGTTCCGATAGTCCCGAATTTGTTCTTCGAATTGCTTTTGCTCCTCGGTAAGATTAAACTCGGCTTTATAAATCATCAGCTCATTTTTTGCCCAAACGTTGATGTAGTTCTGGACAAAGCTGCTGCTATCTTCAGGAGAAAGATCGTCCGGAATAACCTTTTTTAGTTCTTCACTGTAGAGGTATGAATCGTAAACCCGCGCTACGGCCGGACCTTTATCCTCTTCCTCATCGAAACTCTGGAAAAAATCACAGCCTCCCATTGTTAATAGGAGGCTTGTGATAAATGCTATGCGAAAAATTTTACTCAAGCTCTTTAATGACTTCACTTAGAACGTCCTTATTGACTTTCACCGTATACCGAGCTTTAAGGTCATTGATCCACGCTTCTTCCAAATAGCTTTGATAATCGCTTACTACACGGCCCTTAGCCTCACTAAGTTCCTTAGAACGTGGTTCTTCAATGCTAAGGATTACCGCTTGCTTATAACGGTTATTGCTTTCGATAATATCCGTTCTTCCTGGTTCACCTTCGTCAACAACAATTTCTTCCCATTCCCCAAGTTGACTAGCTTCTGCTAATGCACTATCGATATTGAGGTTTAACTTAGAGTCGATGTTTAAGTCGGTCATTACCTGCATACGGCTAAGGCCTTTGCTTAGTTTTTTAGCCGCTTTCTTTGCGGTGCGCTTATCCACAGCATCAATTAGGTAAACCTGATAGCGTTTTTCCCACTGATAATCATCCTTATGAGCAGCGTAAAAGGCTTCCAAGCCAGTAGTATCCGACATTGCTTTACGCCATACTTTTTCTTCAGTTAGGTCGAAAAGTAGAATTCCTTCATAATACTCTCTTTCCAAGTTGCGGAATTCAGGGTACTTTTCAGATAGCTTGCTTTTCTCGTAAGCTAAGAGCTCTTCTTCTTGGTAGTCTTTTAGCAAACGATAAAGTTGATTGCTCATATTTCCGCCACGGCTATAACGTCCTTGACGATCAACAATAACTTTTAAGAGGTCCTTGGTTTTATAGGTATGTCCTTCAAATTCAAAAATTGTTGCATCGGAATTCTTCACCTTACTTGGTACTTGGTAGGTGCGACTCATAAAGCCTTCATCTACTTGGGCGAAAAGGTTTTTATAGTTTTTAGGATACTCTTTGAAGTTGTAGTCCTTTTTAATGCGCTTCATTACCGATACCTGACTCTGGCGAGCACGATCGTCGCGTTCTACCTTGTTGCGAACTTGACCTTCAATTTCTTCAAAATCCGGAACGCCAATTTTATCTACCAACATAATGATGTGCCAACCAACAGGGGTTTTTACCGGTTTGGTGTAGCTACCACTATCTATTAAAGCAAAGGCTGCATCCTCAAATTCTGGGTACATCTTATTGATGCCGAATTCATCTAAAATACCCCCTTGTGGAATAGAGGCCTTATCTTCTGAATATTGTTTAACCAAAGTGCGGAAGTCTTCTCCTTCTTCTAGCTTGGCGTAAATTTCTTCGATTTTCTTTTGTACGTCGGCTCTTTGTTGCTCGGTGGTTTTGTCGTTATCGATTAACATCAAGTGAGCCACTTTAATCTTACCACGTGCATCCCTTTTATCAAGAGGTTTTACAATGTGGTAACCGAACTGACTGCGCACTGGATTGGAGATTTTTCCTACTCGGGTATTGTAAGCTGCATTCTCGAAAGGATAAACCATATCGAACACCGTAAAGTAGCCAAGGTCGCCACCTTTGCGCGCGCTGTAAGTATCATCCGAAGAGGCCTGAGCCACATCTTCAAAACTTGCCCCTTTTTCTACTTTCTCTTTTAAGGCCATTACCTTTTTATAGGCTGATAAAGTATCCTCAGGAGTTGGATTCTTTGGCAGCTCCACCATAATATGGGCTGCGCGGATATCATACTTCATGCGGGCATAAGCCTCACGAATCAGTTCTTTAGTAACATCCTTATCCGATAAATAAGGCTTGGTAAGCTGCTCGCGGTAATTTCTAAATTCACGCTGAAAGGCTGGCATGGTGTCCTTGCCTAATTCCTTGGCCTCATGCACTTTCAACTTAAAGTTGATGTATAGATCAAGGTATTCCTCTGGGGTTTTAGGATCAATCTCCTCTCCTATATCTCGGTTTTTATTATAAACCGCCATGTATTCTTCGGCAGTTACTGTATCGTTTTCTACAGTAAAGAGGACCTTCTGGTCCAATTTAGATTGTGCTTGCAGGCCGCCCCAGAAAAGGGAAAGGCCTAGAAAAAGTACAGACTTCTTCATCATGGTACAACAGAGTTTATTTACGGCTATAATTTGGTGATTCGCGGGTGATGTGAACATCATGTGGATGACTTTCATGCACTCCTGCCGCGGTAATCCGCACGAAAGTGCCATTTTTTTGCAAGGTAGCAATGTCTGCAGCCCCACAATATCCCATTCCGGCTCTTAATCCTCCAATAAATTGATACATAACTTCGCCTACTTCGCCTTTGTAAGCCACGCGACCAACAATACCTTCGGGAACTAATTTCTTGATATCATCTTCTACATCCTGGAAGTAACGATCTTTAGAACCTTTCTGCATAGCCTCGATAGAGCCCATACCGCGGTAGGTTTTATAACGTCGTCCTTCGTAGATAATGGTTTCGCCGGGAGCTTCTTTGGTTCCTGCTAGCAGAGAGCCTAACATAACGGTATCTGCTCCAGCAGCAATGGCTTTAACAATGTCGCCAGTAAAGCGAACACCACCATCAGCAATAATTGGTACACCGGTACCTTCTAAACCTTTTTTAGCTTCCATTACCGCTGTAAGCTGAGGAACTCCTACTCCGGCCACTACGCGAGTAGTACAAATAGAACCTGGACCGATACCCACTTTTACAGCATCAGCACCAGCATCCGCTAAATAACGAGCGGCTTCTGCTGTGGCAACATTACCCACCACAACATCAAGATTCGGGAATTTGGCTTTTACGGCCTTAAGGGCTTTAACAACACCAGCTGTATGGCCATGGGCCGTATCGATAATAACGGCATCAACATTAGATTCTACTAAGGCAGTTACTCGATCCAATACATCGCCGGTTACGCCTACAGCAGCGGCCACTCTTAAACGACCGTAATCATCTTTATTGGCATTAGGCTTAATGTGAGACTTGGTAATATCCCGATAGGTAATCAAACCAATAAGGTGGTTATCCTTATCTACTACCGGAAGTTTTTCGATTTTATGCTTTTGCAGAATAACTTCTGCTTCCGAAAGGCTGGTATTCTCGAAGGTGGTTACTAAACCTTCACGAGTCATGATCTCAGCTAGAGGACGATCGTCATTTTTCTCAAAACGCAAGTCGCGATTGGTAATAATGCCGATGAGTTTCTTTTCATCATTCACAATTGGAATGCCGCCAATTCGGTAATCGGCCATCATTTTCTTGGCATCGCTTACTAAAGCGGTTTCACTCAAGGTTACCGGATCGAGAATCATTCCACTTTCGGCGCGTTTTACATTTCGCACTTCAACAGCTTGTTGCTCGATGGTCATGTTTTTATGTAAAACTCCTATTCCACCATCTTGCGCAATAGCAATAGCCATGGTTGCTTCGGTAACGGTATCCATCGCCGCAGAGATAACTGGAGTTTTTAAACGGATGTTGCGCGTAAATTGGCTTGAAAGATCAACTTCACGTGGCAATACTTGAGAATAGGCTGGTACGAGAAGTACGTCGTCATAGGTAAGTCCTTCACCCATGATCTTATCACTAAAAGTTGACATAGAGCGCTGCAATTAGAATTAAATTGCACGCAAAATTAGCAATAATATGCAGACGCTGAACCAGCACATCCAGCTTATTGCTTAAGCTTATCTTAAAATAGTAAAAGCCTCTCTTGGTACCAGAGAGGCTTTTATGAAATCGCCTTAACCAATTTAGCGAAAAAATCTTTAAACCAAGTACTTATGTTGGTTCCGCATTCCTTTTTGCGATTTTCGAAAATACTACAGCTTAATTGAATTTTAAGCTTCGAATTAGTAATAGGGTCGCTTAATTGAACCAATGAACAAAAAAGGGGGACCAATGGCCCCCTCCTATTTTGCTTATTTCGTCTTATCGCACGAGTGTAAAGTTACCTCGATCTTCCTCGGCCCCTTTTCCTGGACCTTGATATTTCAGATAATAAATGTACACTCCTTGTGGCGCAGGATCACCTTCATAGGTGCCGTCCCATTTTTCTTCCGGGTTTTGAGTTTCAAATACCTTTTTTCCCCAACGGTTAAGAATGTAGAACTGATAGTTGTCAACCTCCGTTAATCGTAATGATGGTCCATAAACCTTATTTTCAGGGATAGAACTCTCGGGTCGGAAAGCAGTGGCTAGGTAAACCTTGGCCTCTTGTTGCGTGCAAACTTGATTGGACTGTGCACTCATCGGATTCCCTTGATTATCAATAATCCCTTGTGGGTTTCCTCCTTCTACTGCTTTTACATAGTAGCAATAGGCTCCACCTTCTGGATTACCATCTATCAAATCACGGATTTCGTAATCAATAAAGGTGGTATCCTCACGGCTATTGGAAGTTACATTCTCACCCACCTTCTCCCAGGTGGTACCATCTGCAGGGCGACGATAGATCTCATAGCGATCGATATATCCACCCCAACCTAAGTAACGGTTCCAAATAAGGCGATTAGTTAAATCTTCTGCCGAGCGAACCTGCAGGCGGATATTGGTCGAGATATTGGAAATAGTATCATAACCACCGCAGCTGTCAGTAGCGGTAACTCTATAGAAATAGGCGCGATCATCTACATTAACACCGAAATCTTGGAATTCTAAGATATAAGGTGCTTGGGTAGGTTTACCTAGAGTTGCAATGGTATTATAAGGACCATAATATTCTGGCGCCCTTTGAATTTGGAAACTACGCACATCGGCGTCGCCATCAATATAAACTTGAATATCGAGGGCATTTCTGCTATAGTCATTAGTAACCTTAGAAATATACAATTGCTCAGACTGTTGTGGCACTGCGGCTTCTACACATTGAGTATTTGAAGTAGAGCTCAAGTTTGCAATCGTGTCGCGAGCTTCTACCACATAACAATAGGTATAGCCTTTCTTTAGTACACTTTGACGATAAGTGGTGTCATCGGCCGATGCCGTATGTAAAATGGTAGGTGGTAAAACCGTTCCATCATCTTCGGTAATCTGCACCCATAAGCGGTATTCATGCACGCCATTTGGGAAGTCTTTATACTCGTTCCAGCTCAGTTTCGAAAAACCTTCACATTTATTCAAGTAGTTGCGCAAGTACACGGTATTATAAGGACTTACAGCTAAATCGTCACTTTGGTTACCGCAGCTATCCACGGTTACAATTTTAAACTGTTCCGAACGGGTATCAGCCTCCGAGTTGGTCCATTCGTATGGACTACTCGCTCCAGCCGCAATCGTATCAACGATGATCCAGCCATTTTGAGGATGATTGTAGAGTAAATAGAATTCTACGATGTCCTTAATGGAATCGGTATCAAACTCAACCATGGCATTATTATCTTGATTTACAAATACCCTTGCCATCGAACGATTTTCGTTATTGGTGCGGTCTTCAAAGCGACCGGTATCTTGGCTAGAGCCTGAATAACAACCCACTACGGTATCGGGTACTCTAATCTGATAATTCACTTTTAAGTCACAAACAGAAACGGTGTCATTATAAGACTTGTCGGTGGTTTCAGCGAGTTTTTGCCAATTGCCACTTCCCTCTGGAGCTTCAATCCAAACTTCATAAATATTACCCCTGCTGGCATCTAAACCAATACCATTGTGATCTGTCCAAGAGAGCTGGGCAATTTCTGGACTGTTTGGCGGAATCGCGCTTAATGAAAGAATCATGGGGGCTACTATGCGACTTTCTTGCGAGATGAAATCACAAGGACCGGTACTCATCACCATTTTATAGCCACTATAATCAGTATAATTTGAAATTACAGTTGTAAGAGTATCATACTCGGGAATGCTATCTACCACTTCCCAATTACCAGTGTTCACATTATTTCCATAGATGCGGTAGTAATTAAACTCGAGGACGCTATCCAATTCGGGTTGACCCCAACTAAGTTTTATGGTACTATCCTTACGGACGTTCGTACAAGATAAATCTGGCGGGGTTGGATCACCGGCAATTACTTCTACCACAATAGAAGCCAGTCCAACCTTCGGAGCGGCGCAGCCATCATCCTCCATCCTCACGGTAA
>CATMQD010000143.1 GCA_950073045.1 uncultured Flavobacteriales bacterium
AACTAAACCAGTCAATCAATTCAAAGCCACCATTGGCTGATGTGGTGAGAAAGCTGTTGGTTGTGTCTTTCACTTGGAAAGTGCGAACGAGCTTACGGTCAAGGGTGTCTCGTCTGAGCAAAGAACCGTCAAAGTTTCTAAAAAACCTTTCAGTATCGAAGTCCCCGGTGCTATTCTTATTGACGATGTAGCCATTAGGATATCGTCTATATACCTGTCTTTTCCTACTTGTTGTAGGGCTTCCGTCCCATTGGTAAATAATTTTTGACGAACCAAAAGAACCAGTTTGTTTACCGTAAGAGTCCTGAATGAATTCAAACCCATAGCTACCTGAGGCTCCAATAAGTTGCATTCCAAATGTGATCAAAGAGTCTCCCTCAAGGTAACCATCGAAAGTGTCATGGGTAGCTCCTACTTGATATCCAAAGCCAGATCCAGTCATATAGGACTTTGCCCATTGACTATGACTAGCCAATGGGTAAAGCATAAAAAAACAAATGAGTAAGATTATTGAAATCCTTAAATTTACTTTGTAAGCACCAACTTCCATGAGAGATTTTTTTCAGGAATTGAAATGTAGTAAAAACCCGCGGGCTGGTCTTTTCTATGGATTCAAATTTAGGATTAAGACCACTGCGCATCTGGAGCTTAGTGTATAGTTTTAGAGCGGTCGCTGCGCTCTCTGTTAGATGGATTGAGCTAGGGTTTAGGTGATTGCTAATGAATGGTAATTGGTGGATTGCCCTGCATTCCTAGTTTGCTAATAAATATTGCATCAAGGAATCTCGCCTTGCTACATTATTAAACTGCCATACATTAAGGTAGCCGGTACGAAATCTTTTTGGGTTGGTTGGTACCCCCGGCCTTGCTTCATATAAAATTAAAACTTCCCGACATCCGGGACATTTCTTATCGTCTTCAAGGAAATCTACAGTGATTTCTTCATTTCCATAATACCAAATTTCGTTATCGAAACTGAAGTCACTTTTGACAATACTCTTATTGCCCATAAAGTCTTTGGGGTTTTCGAAGCTGGCGCTAACTAATACGGCTTTACTTAAACTGGAACCTCTTCCAGTAAAGGTGAAAGAACTGGTATGAGAGCTTCCCAAAAATCTTTTATGGGTATTGGTACCACTAAAGAAATATTTAAAATCATCTCCTTCTCTTACAATACTATCCAAATTGACTACAATTTCTTGCCTATTTGAAGCATTGCTTTCATTTAGCATTGCTGTAAAATAGTTAGACCTCGTGCCTACAAATGAAGTAGGCCACATTAGGTTTAGTTGCTCTGAGGAATTTGAGTCTAGGTACAACCGAGTTATGGTATCATAGTATATCTCAACCTGCTTATGCCATTTTCCACCAATATCCCTAGAAACAGTGCCAGTCATGCTTGACAATGTGTCCAATTTAGAGGTTAGAAGTACATATTTAAATTTTTGAATCATCGTGTCGGGCGGACTTTTACCTTCAGTTGTGTTATTAAAAATTCTCCTCAAGGATTCATCAGGGTTTATTCTTCTTTGCACTACACTGACCGTATTTAAACTGTCGGAAAGAAAACTTAATTCAATTTTAGATGGTAGGTTGTCAATAGAATAGAAGACCTGCGAATTGAAACCGTAACAGTGGATATTAATGGGAAACTTTATTCCTTTTAGCAAGTATTGCTTTTTAGCTGTATCTACAGTCGCCACGTAGCCATCGCTACCGATTAATAAGCAATCTGCTAAAAACTGCTGGCTAGGATTTACTACTGTAATTTCCTGACTTTTCACCTTGATTGAAAAAAGCAAAAAGAGCAGAATTAAAAGGTGTTTTACCATTATGATCAAATTAGGGAAGGCCATACGAAAGCCTGCTTTTTCAAATTAACAAAGGATTATTTTATAAAAAAAACCGCCTCAATGTAAATCGAGGCGGTTCCCTTGCTAGCAGCAGATACAGGTTTCTAGGAAAGATTATAGATAAGCAATGCCGCGTAGAGTAGGGCGAAAAAGCCAAAGAGCAAATTCATAATATAGCCGCCGTATTTAAAGAGGAGCTTTTTGGGAATCTCATACATGGGGTAATAGGCAAATTGAGTAATCACCTTACCAATCCAATAGGCGGCAATTAAAGCCGTTAAGGCAATGGCCAAGGGACTCTGATTTTGCAATTGCTGTGGTAAGAGGATGGCAATTAAGCCGAATCCGAAATTGAGTCCTACTATATACCGTCCGTAGGTTTTGGCAATTTCCTGATTTAAAGGCTTTAATTGTTTTACATCGCTATACCAATCAAAAACCTGGTGGCGGATGTAAGGGTAAACTAAGGCGGTAAAGATTTGACCGATACCGCCTGCTATAATTAGGGCTTTGGGAATCATCCTTGCACTTTTAATGCCTGATTCCTCTCCCGCATCTCACGATTTAATCGAGAAACCTTTTTACCACGGAAGAATAGGAAGAGGTTAAAGAAGAGCACTACGCCCAGGTAAATACTAAAGCCGCCTACCTTCTGACTAAGCGCTTCCACTAAATCTCGACTAGAGTTGATGTAATTCATTTCCAATATCCACAAGGCGAAACCAATGTTTAGCAAGTAAAAGCCGGTTTCGAAAAGGCGATTGGTACTTACCGCTAGTTCCTCTCTACCTTGAAAGATGTCTCGCATATAAACCAAACCGTTTTTAAACAGCTTGCGCGCTACATAAAAGGTGAGTAGCAGGGTAATTGGAATGTAAAAGCCATAGGCTAAAAGGATGAAGAAGTCGGGGTTTTCGATGGTGCTAATGGTATTCATGATAGCTGATATTTAATTATTGATACTTGATTTAGAAACTTGATAGAGTACAATGAGATTGCTAAAGTGGATGGCCCCCAAAATGAGGCAGAGGAAGCCAATATTGTGCGCTAATTCCTGGATGAGACTGGCATTGCTTTGGATGGTTTCATGCGCTACCAGATTGTAAACCGCGTAGCCAATGTTGAGCAAGTAATAGCCGGTAAGCAGCAAGCGGTTGATGTAAAGGTCTAGTTCCCCACTGGGAAAGAGGGCCTTGAGAAATGGAGTGCCATTTTTGAAGAGGTGTCCACCCACCGCAAAAATGATGAGCAAAGCCAGAATCAAATAAATAATGATGTATATCCATTGCATTTTAATTGTGTTATATTTTAAACTTTCAGTATTTATTGAAACATATAGGTAAAAAAAAAGCCCTAGGTGAAGAGCTTTACGAGCTTTTTAAAGAACCAGTTGCGATCGCTGTTCTCAAATTTGTCCATTACCGAAGTGAGGGTAGTGGTAAAATCATGCATGTCCTCCAAAAGCTGACTAAAGGCCGGATCACTTTTATCCTCTTTATCTTTTAGTTCTCCAATTACTTGTACCACCGGACTCAATTCGCGCTTTTTGCGCTCGGAGGCAATTTGTCGGGCAATCTCCCAAATGTCTTTACCGGCCTCAAAAAACTCCTTTCTTTCACCGGGGATAAAGCGCTTTTTCACCAAGCCCCAGTCAATTAAAGAACGAATATTCATATTTGCATTTCCGCGTGAAATTTGCAGCTCAGCCATAATGTCTTCCGTGCTTAGCGGCTTGGCACTACTCATCAATAGGGCATGAATAGAAGACATAGTGCGGTTAATCCCCCAACTACTGCCTAAACTTCCCCAGGCCTGAATAAACTCTTTTTTAGCTTCTGAACTTTTCACTCGACAAATATAGGGTATAAACTAATACTTTCAATAATTATTGAAAGATTTATTAGGCGTTAAACATTTTAAAGCGTCTAGAGCTTTTCGCTTTTCCGCAATTTATAAGCAATTTAGCGCCATGGCCGCAGAAGCATCTTTTACCGCATTAGAGTTTTTAAACTATAGCTCCAGGCACCTTTACCTTACCGGGAAGGCGGGCACCGGAAAAACTACTTTTTTAAGAAACTTATCCGAGCACTGCTCTAAGTCCTTTATCGTTGTGGCTCCCACAGGGGTAGCGGCTTTAAATGCCGGTGGAGTAACTATTCACTCCCAGTTTCTATTTCCTTTAGGCGCTTATATAGCGGATGGGGCAGCAGCTCAATTTCCAGATTTTAAGTTCTTTGATCGTGCCTCTTTAAGTCGTCGTCACCCCCTGAATGCCGCCCGGAAAAAAGTTTTACAGGGCATCGACCTATTGGTGATCGACGAGATAAGTATGGTTAGGGCCGATTTATTAGATGCCATCGATCAACGCCTCCGCCATGCCCGTAGAAAGCAAAAACCCTTTGGCGGCGTACAATTATTAATGATTGGCGACCTCTACCAGCTTCCGCCGATTATGCCGGAAAGAGAATGGCAGGTTTTAAAGCAACATTATGCCAGTCCGCATTTCTTTCATTCTAAGGCTCTGCAACAAGCGGGTTTTATTCAAGTTGAATTGCAGAAGGTTTATCGGCAGCAAGATGATAGTTTCATCGAAATTCTCAACCGTATACGACATAATGCTTTAAGCGATCAAGATTTAGAAAGACTTAATCAGCGCGCAGCAGAAAAGGCCCCAAAAGATGCTATTCACTTGGTAACCCATCGCCAACAGGCCCAAGAAATAAATGCTCAACGCTTAGAAGAATTAGATTCTAAGCTCTTTAAATATAAGGCGCAATTAAAGGGGGATTTCCCAGAGCGCAGTTTTCCGGTGGAAGAAGATCTGGAACTAAAGATTGGCGCCCAAGTGATGTTTATTAAGAATGATACCGAGGAAGGCGCCTATTATAACGGGAAAATTGCAGAAGTTGTGGACCTGGATCGCGAGGATATCTGGGTCCAAATGGAAGACCATGAGCATTATAAAGTGCCTAAGGACACTTGGAAGAATTCCCGCTATAAATTAAATGATGAAAAACAGGAGCTGGAAGAAGAGGTACTGGGCGAATTTTCTCACTTCCCCATCCGACTGGCTTGGGCGATTACCATTCATAAGAGTCAAGGCTTAAGTTTTGATGAGGCGGTAATTGACCTCGGCAGGGCCTTTGCTCCCGGACAAGCCTATGTTGCGCTAACCCGATTGCGCAGCATGGAAGGTTTATACCTGAAAGCCCCGCTCCGTCGCGAAGCGATGATAATCGACGCTCAAGCGCGGGAGTTTAGCGCCGAAAAGTCGGAACAGGACTTAGAACAAGAATTGCATTCCGCTAAATCCAGCTTCCAACATGAGTATCTCATCGAGCTTTTCGACTGGAATTCATGGCAGTTTAGCTACACCGATTTTTGGCAGAAGAACTACGATAAGCTTCAGCTGAAGAAATATGGCTTTAAACCACGGTTCGAACGTATTGAAAAGGGCCTTCAAGAGAACTTAAAACACGCTCGGAAATTTCAAGCGCAAATAGATCAGCTAATTAGAGCGGGCCAGCAAGATCAATTAGAAACCAGACTGCTCAAGGCACGCGAGTATTTCCTGCCCCGTTTGGAAGCACTACTAATTGACCTTCAAGCCTTAAAATTGGAGTATGCGAGAATTAGCCGGACTAAGCTTTTGGTGCAGGCCATAGAGCTCCCTATTACCGAAGGTTTTGGGATATTTCTCAACTTAAGTATTCTCCCCGAAACTTTCCAGTTCTTTTATGGTGGCACAAAGCCTCCCGCAGAAATTGCCCAGGAACAAAAGCCTAAAATTTGGGAAGCGCTTATTAATAAGGTACCCGAGCCGCAGCTTAAATTGAAACCCAAAGCGAAGAAAGGCGATACCTATCGCCATACTTATAAAATGATCAAGGAGGGCCTAAGCCTCCAAGATATCGCTAAAGAAAGAGAGCTCACCCTAAGTACCATTTACCGCCATTGTGTGAAAGGCGTTCAGCAAGGAGAGCTAAAGATAGAAGAAGTGTTGGAGGACGAGCGCCGATTGGCGATGCAGTCTATTCTTAAAGAGGAAACAGCAGATAATGCTTATAAAATGAGTTTAAAGCATCCCGATTATTCCCAAGATGAATGGCGGGTGATCATGACCAAGGCTCCAGAGAATTCGGAAACGCAGGAAGGCTAGTGTTTTAGTAGTTTCTATTGTGAACTTCTGGTTATCAACAACTTGTTAGTCTTAACACCCTTTTAACATTTGATTAGGTTTTAGTAATTCAGGCTTAATAATTCCTCAACAAAATGGGAAAATAGCCCGTCTACATTTGCTTGAAATACAAAACAATCCAATCATGTTCAAAACTATCAAAACACTCTTGATGATGTTACTGTTTGCTGGCGTTGCCAGTGCGCAGAGCTTTGTATCAGGAAAAGTAGTAGACGGATCTAATGGAGAAGCTCTTCCAGGCGCGAATGTGCTTATTTCCGGAACTACTCAGGGTACTCAAACTGATGCCGAAGGAAAGTTTAAGTTGAGAATCCCACAACGCAACTTTACTATCCAAGTTAGCTTCATCGGCTACACTAACTTCAGTAAAACAGTAAAGTCTGAAGGTAATGTGGATATGGGTACTATCAAATTGATGGAAGGCTCTAATGAATTAAGTGCCGTAGAAGTTGTAGCTTCTCGCAGCACTGCTGAGTCTCCTTTCGTATTTGAAGAATTAGACAAAAAGGAAATCGTTCAAAACTTAGGTTCTCGTGACCTTCCAAACGTATTGAACGTATCTCCATCCGTTTACTCTACCAACCAAGGTGGTGGTGCTGGAGATTCTCGTATCAACGTGCGTGGTTTCGATCAGCGTAATGTGGCCGTAATGATTAACGGTGTTCCTGTAAACGATATGGAGAACGGCTGGGTTTACTGGTCTAACTGGGATGGTTTAGGAGATGCTTCTTCTTCCATTCAAGTACAGCGCGGTATTAGCCCGGTTAATATTTCGGTTCCTTCTGTAGGGGGTACTATCAACATTATTACGGATCCTGCTGGTGCGGCACAGTCTACTACTCTTCGTCAGGAAATGGGTAGCTTCGGATTCCGTAAAACCACTTTCGGTTTTAACTCGGGTATCATCAATGAGAAGTTCGCTTTCTCGATGAACTTAGTACGTAAAACTGGCGATGGTTTCTATCAAGGAACTTTCACCGATGCTTATGCTTACTATTTCGGAGCTTCTTATCAATTAAGTGATGAGGACAAATTCGAAATCTATGCTGTAGGTGCTCCACAGCGTCACGGTCAAAACCTTTACATGCAAAACATGGCGCGTTACAGCCACGACTTTGCCCGTCAGCAAGAGGATTACGACCGTGCAGCCTTATTCCAGTACCGTGAGGGTGGTCGCGATTTCAACCAAAACTACGGTGGTGTAAGCAGCAATTACTTAGGTCGTCAGTACTACGAAATGTACAACACCAACACTACTCAGCGTTTCGCTCAGGATTACATCATGGAGCGTGAAAACTTCTACCACAAGCCACAGGTGAACTTAAACTGGTACCATACCTTTAATAAGGATCTTCGTTGGAGCAATGTTCTTTACTGGTCAGGTGGTAAAGGTGGTGGTACCGGAACTTTCGGTTCTGTATCTACCGATTACAGCTTCCAAGGAATGGGAATTCGTCAGTGGGATGCCGAAATTGCCCAAAACAGCAATAATATCGACCAAACTTACCACAGTGCATTAAATGCTTCTACAGGTATCATCCGTAACTCTGTAAACCAGCAGAATACTTACGGTGCGATTTCTAAATTATCTTACCAAGCCAATGATGCTTTAAACCTTCAAGTAGGTGTAGATTACCGTTGGGCTTCTATTGATCACTGGCGTGAGGTACGCGACCTTTTAGGTGGTGATTACTTCGCATTTACTGGTAACGATTTCGATCTTAGCAACCAAGACTATATGAAAGGTTTAGGTGATAAGATTGCCTATAACAATAACAATACCGTTACTTGGTTAGGCGGTTATGCTCAAGGAGTTTACGATACCGACAAGTGGAATATTTTCGGTATGGCTGGATATACTGTAGTAGCTTATGATTACACCGATTACTTCACCGCTGATGCCGAAGGTAATGAGTTAAACGTAGCTACTGACAACCTTCCTGGATACCAGTTTAAAGGTGGTGTGGCTTACAAATTAAGCCGCGAGCTTAACTTCTTCGCTAATGGCGGATACATTAGCCGTAACCCAATTTTCGATTATGCCATTAACGATGGTTCTGGTGTAGTGTACAATGATCCTTTAAATGAGAAAGTAAGCATCTTCGAAGCAGGTGCCTCTTATTACATTGGTAACAAATTCGGAATTACCGTAAACTATTACAACACTACTTGGTCCGATCGTACCATTACCCAAACTTTCCGCTTGCCTAATGGCGATGAGGACTTCCTATTCTTGGGCGGTTTAGGTCAAAACCACAGTGGGGTAGAAGTTGCCGGTTCTTACCAGCCATTAAACGCTTTACGTTTCGATTTCGGATCTTCTTTCGGAAACTGGGAATACACCAGCGATGTAAATGCCACTTATACTACTTATGAGAATGGTTCTCCAGTAGAAAATACTTTTGACCTTTATGTTGATGGTCTTAAAGTAGGTGATGCACCACAAACTCAAGCTTACGTTTCTGCTACTTTAGATTTATTCGAAGGTCTATCTGTTAAAGCGGATTACCGTTACTACACTAACTTCTACTCTAACTTTAACCCACTAGACCGTACTGATGAGGGCGACCGCACTCAGTCTTGGGAAGTACCAAGTTATGGAGTAGTTGATTTACACGCT
>CATMQD010000144.1 GCA_950073045.1 uncultured Flavobacteriales bacterium
AAAGGTTGAGTTCTATTATGTGAAAGGAGAATACAATGGTCCACGTAAATATTTTGATCCAGAAGGGAATTTAAGACGCATTGAATACTATAAGGAAGGCACCATTACGCGCATGGAAACATATTACAATGATAGTATTGTAGATGTGGCGGATATGAAGGACCCCTTAAAAACCCTCAGTCTTAAATATCCAAATGGGCAGATCATTTTTGAAATAGAGCGCACCGGGGCGCAATTCCAAGGAAGCGCTAAATGGTACTATGGCAATGGTCAGCTTGAAATTGAAAGCTCTTATGTGGATGGAAACCGCGATGGCAAACGCGTAGAGTATTATCCAAACGGCAAAAAACGCAGTGAAGGAACTTATGATTTAGGTCGTAAAGTTGGCGAGTGGAAATACTATCACGATAACGGTCAGCTTGAAGAAGTAGTAACTTATGTAGAAGGTGAAATTCACGGTCCGAATGCCGAATACAACGAGGCAGGAGTTCGGGTAGATAGCTTAAACTATGTTTTTGATGACCTGGATGGTAATCGATATTTCTATTCTGAGGAAGGCGAATTACAGCACGTTCGGGTTTATGATCTTGACAAAATAATTGGCTGGCGCAAGGTGAATAAAGATGGGAGCTTAAGTGAGATTATTCCCATTGAAAATGGCACTGCCGCTGTAAAAGCCTATTTCCCCAACGGAAAACTGGCCATGGAATACACCTTAGAAAAAGGCTACTTTACAGATGCTCCCTACAAGACCTATTATAGCTCCGGACAAATTGAAACTGAGATTCAGCATAAAAATGGATTAAACAATGGTTGGAGTCGGAGCTACTATCCTACCGGGAAAGTAAAATCGGAAGTGGAATATATCGACGGATATAAAAACGGTGTAGAAAAAGAATACCATGCTAATGGCCAACTTGCGCGAGAAACTTCTTGGGTTTATGGCGAAGTTCACGGTAGAGTAAAAACCTATGATGAAAGTGGAAAGCTCCTTAGCGAATACCTTTATATAGCAGACGACCTTTATGAATAAACTCAATTTTCTCAGCCTGATTTTATTTGGTTCGCTCTCGCTATACAGTCAAAAGCCAAGTGAATTAATGTCGGAATTCGAAGGCCGTGATGCCGTTCGACTTGAAGGCAGGAACGAGACTGTACTTAGCGTAGAAGACGATAAAATCCTGATCACCAAACGCTATTCGGCCAAAACCTTTTTAAATAATAAAGGGGTGAATGGCCGCGGGGGCGTATCCTTAAAGTACGAACCTCCCTTTAGCGAGATCACCGATATTGATGCCTATACTTTAGTACCTGATTTTGATCGGGATCGCTATAAAAAAGAAAGGGTACGCGATATTGAAGATCGTAAAATGATTGACGATAATGTGTTTCACGATGGCACTCGTGCTAAATCCTTCAACTTTGAAGGAATGATGGAAGGCGCCATTACCGTTTTGGAATATGAGGAAGAATACCACGAACCATTTTTAGTGGGCCGTGAGGTATTTGACCCCTATATCTATTCAAAATCGCAACATTTCACCCTAGAGGTGGAAAAAGGTATTGAAATTGAATATTCCTATTTTAATTGCGATAGTAGCTTCTTTAAACATTGGACCGAAGAAAAGCGCGGTGATATTATCCACCATTGGGAAATTGCGGAGATGAACACCCGGAAATATGAGTCGGGGTCTCCATCCAGTCTGTACATCAGTCCGCATATTGTTTACCGCATTAAATCCTTTCAAAAATCGGATGGACAAATCGAAACTGTACTGGGCAGTGTGAAGGACCTTCACCAATACTACCAAAAATTCATTTCGGAGCTTAATAGTCCAGATGAAGAATTAAAGACGCTTACCGATAGCATCATTAAAGGTATCAATGAACCACGTGCCAAAGCAAAGGCCATTTACGATTGGGTAAATCATTCCATTCGCTACATCGCTTTTGAAGATGGCTATGGCGGTTTCCGTCCTCGTAATGCCAATTTGGTTTGCACCAAACGCTATGGCGACTGCAAGGACATGAGTAACCTAATGGTGCAAATGATGAACTATGCTGGATTGGAAGCCTATCATGTTTGGATTGGCACGCGCGATATCCCCTATACTTACGAGGAAGTACCCACCGGCTTATCCGATAATCACATGATTGCCGCTTTGAAGCTTGAGGATGAGATTTACTTCCTTGATGCCACCAATAAAACCTTGCCTTTTCCCTATGCGAGCAGCTTTACCCAAGGGAAGCAAGCACTGATAAATATTGGTCCTGAAGAGTATTTACTGAAAACGGTGCCCGTTTTAGACTACCGTAAAAACGATGATACCGACTCCTGCTTCATTACTATTGAAGGCGGCAACAACCTAAAAGGTAGTGGTACCAAGCACTATGGAGTTTACAACCGTGGCCAGGTATTAAGAGTACTTGAACGAAAGGATGATGAGGCTTTTGAAAATTGGCTAACAGCAGATTTAGAGAAGGGTGATAATCGTTGTAAAACGAATCTGAAGGATTATGAAATCACGGAGGATGGTTTTGTGCTAAACTATACCATGAATCTTAAAGATTATGCTCGTGTGGTGGGTGCAAAAACCATCATAAACCTCAATCTAGAGCAGATTCTCACCAATTACATTTTGGAGGAAGATCGGAAAAACCCGATGGAATTAAATAATACCAATCTCTTTAAACGCTATTATCAGCTTAGTATACCAGAAGGTTATACCGTGGATTACTTGCCAGAAAATGGCAGTTTTGAGCACCCTGACTTTTCCTTCTTCATTAAATATCATCAAGAAGGCGATAAGCTTATTTACGAATTTGAAATTGCTTTAAAATCGCTTTTCGTAGAGCCCGAGAGCCATGAAGATTGGAACAAATTCATTCGCAGCCTTCGCAAAAACTACCAACAAACCATAATCTTGAAATCAAATGACTCTAAATAAAATTCTATTCAGCTTCCTTTTACTTTTTGGACTGCAGCTCTCCGCACAGGACTCTGATATCTTTTTCGATTACGAAGAATATGATTGGGAGGAGGAACAAGCCGCCTATACTGGAGAAGTAGATGATAGCACGGCGGCAGTGGTGCTCAAGGAAAAACTACTTTACGACTATAATTATGATGAAGATAATCGATTGGTAATGGACCGCCTTTTTCACCGTCGGATTTACATTAACAGCACCCGTGCCTTAGAAGAGTTTAACCGGAAATACATTCCGACTGGTGAAGGCAGTGAGCTTTTAAAATTCCGTGCCCGCGCAATTAACAGTGGAAAAGTAACCGAAATTGATGAAGACGATATTCAAACTGGGGTGGTTGAAGATAGCGATGAGGAGTACAACTATTTTGCCTTTGAGGGACTAGAAGTAGGCTCGGAAGTGGAGTACTATTATATAAATCGTTTTAGCCCTAATACCAATGGATTGATGATCACTTATCAAGAGGATATAGAGATTCAGGACTTTGAGTTGGATGTAATTACCCCTTGGAATCTAATCTTCACCTCTAAGGTTTATAATTTAGAAGATTCGGTGGTGATTGATACCAGTTTAGAAAATCAAAATCGAATTTACCTGCATGCCAAAGTTCCCGCTTTTGAATCGGAAAGTGTGAGTCCAGAAGACGCATTGAAAGGAAGAGTGGCCTTTAAATTAGATCGGAATTTATATACTGGCGATCGTGATATTACTTCTTACAATTACACCGCCCAAAATGTAGCCGACTTTTTAGGCATGGAGCTCGATCGCAGTGGCGAAAAGGTTATTAAGAAAGAGGCCAAAGAGATACAGGATTATTTAGTAGATGAGCATCCAAATTTCAGTCTAACCAATCGGATTGAGCATTACATCAAGGATAATTACAACTATTTTAATGCTGGTGCCCCACAATTATCCGACCTCGAATTTATGCGTGAAAACAAGGTGTTTAATACTGTAGGGGCCATTCGTTTTTACGGAAAGCTTTTCGATCATCTCGAGATTCCTTATCAATTTATCTATACCACTAATCGTAATAACCTGTACTTTGATGCAGATTTCGAGACCAATAATTATTTGGATGAAGCGCTCTTCTACATTCCCGATGAAGACCTTTATATAGACCCTACCGAGTCGCTTTCGCGAAATGGGGTAATCAACTTTAATTTCACGGCTAATCAAGGTTTGTTTATCGAGCGTGAGCTTTTGGGTGATGAATACGTAGCGGTAACTTCAATTCAAGAAATTCCATTTAAACCTGCTTCATTTACCAGCGACACTATTAAGGCTGAAGTGGTTTTTGGGCCGGACATGATCGACAATGAAGTGAAGATATATCGTGCACTCACTGGTTTCTCGGCCCGCGCCTACCAAGGGGTTTTTGACTTGATTGAGGATGAAGATGATCTTAAGGAAATTAGGGAATCTTTGGTTAGCTATATTGATGAAGAAGCCGAGGTTAAGGATCTTTTTGTGCACAATGCCAAAGCGGTTTATTTGGGAATTAAGCCTTTACAGGCAGAAGCCCGTTTAACCGACTTCCGCTTTATGGAAAGTGCTGGACAAGACATCTTATTAAATGTGGGCAAACTTATTGGACCGCAGATGACCATGTACGATGAGGACTCCGTTCGTAACTACGACATTTACAACGCCTATGCTCGTGCCTATTACCGCACCATCGAATTTGAAGTTCCCGAAGGCTATAAAATGGCGAATCCTGAAAAAATGATTTTCGATGAATCCCTAGTTATTGAGGGTGAGACCAAGGCCATTTTCAAATCCAACTACCAGCTTGAAGGTAAAAAGGTGACGGTTATTATTGAAGAATGGTATGAAGATCCTATTTACCCTAAGGAATATTTTCAGGAATACTTGAAGGTAATTAATGCCGCCGCTGACTTTAATAAAGTGAGCGTTCTATTCGAAAAGGAGATTTAAGCACTAAACCAAGATTCGCGGTCCAAGCTTCGGTATTGGACCGCTTCTGCCACATGCTGCGATTCGATGCGCTCCGATCCATCGAGGTCGGCAATGGTGCGGGCCACTTTTAAAATTCGATCGTAGGCCCGACCACTAAGGTTTAGTCGCTCAATCGCTAGCTTTAGTAGGTCCATACTCCCTTGATCGAGCTCGCATACCTTTCGCAATTGTCGACTATGCATTTGAGCATTGGCATATATCCCCTCTTCCGCTTCAAAGCGCTGGTCTTGTTTGGCTCGGGCCGATAATACCCGCTCTCTGATAACGGTACTGGACTCGGAAGCTTGCGCGGAAGAGATTTCCTCAAATGAGACAGGAGTTACTTCTACGTGTAAGTCAATCCGGTCTAATAAAGGCCCCGAGATTTTACTGAGGTAATTTTGCACCAAGGCTGGAGAGCAAACACATTCCTTTTCAGGGTGATTGAAATAACCGCAAGGGCAGGGATTCATAGAAGCGACCAACATAAAAGAAGCGGGAAAATCGACACTAAAGCGAGCCCGGCTAATGGTTACATTACGATCTTCCATGGGCTGTCTCATTACTTCCAAAACTGTTCGCTTAAACTCTGGCAGTTCATCTAAAAACAAAATGCCATTATGGGCCAGGCTAATTTCTCCAGGCTGTGGATAGCCGCCTCCGCCAACAAGGGCCACATCAGAAATAGAATGGTGAGGACTGCGGAAAGGACGCTCTACCACTAAACTTTGATCGCTTTCTAATCGACCAGCCACCGAGTGAATTTTGGTAGTTTCTAAAGCCTCATTGATCGACATGGGAGGTAAAATCCCCGACATTCGTTTGGCCAACATGGTTTTCCCAGCCCCGGGAGGTCCTATTAAAATAACATTATGACCACCTGCGGCGGCTATTTCCAAGGCTCTCTTTACATTGCTTTGCCCCTTAACTTCCGAGAAATCGAAAGCCACTTGCCTAGATTGCTCTTTAAACTGATCTTCTAAATTGACGATAGTTTCCTCTATTCTTTCCTCTCCCGATAAATGAGCCACGGTTTCGGTAAGATTAGAAGCACCAAATACTTTTATACCTTCCACCATAGCCGCTTCTTTCGCATTCTCTGCTGGTAGAATTACTGCTTTAAAACCTTCCTTTTGAGCCTGAATTACAGAAGGTAAAACACCCTTAACTGGCACAAGACCACCGTCTAATGATAACTCTCCCAGTATCATATAATCTTCGATTTCCGCAAATTCCTTTTGAGCCGATGCCGCCAAAACGCCTAAAGCAATTGGTAAATCATAAGCAGATCCCTCCTTACGAATATTCGCTGGGGCAAGATTTACGGTAATTTGAAAACCGGGCCATTTTAAATTATTATTCTTTAAAGCTGCAACAATTCGATGCTGACTCTCCTTAATTGTTGAGTCTGGTAAGCCCACAAGAAAAAAGTTCACTCCTTGATCGGTATGGGTTTCTACGGTTACAGTGGTGGCATTAACGCCAAGCACTGCACTGGTATAGGTTTTTATTAGCATAATCAGGTTTATTAAAAATTTATAAGACGGTAATCAAAATCATAGTCCACCATATTCCGAAATATGAAATCAGTCAATCAGCCTCAAATTAGATAGATAGCTTTTAAATATTGAGGCAAATTATTTAGATTTGTAGTTACATTTATACGGAAGGATTAATTAAACATTTTAAAACTCTTATTTATGTCTAGAGTACCTAAGTCAGCCCACACACCAAAACAAGTGGCTCAGTATTTAAAGGGACAAATTGCTGTACGCGGCGAGCGCGGATTAAAAAATGCTTTTGCAGTACAGTTCTTCTCTCACTTTAACGGTGAAGAGCTTGAGGATTTAGCAATTTCATTCCAAAATGAAATTCAAGATCGTTCAGCTGCTGAGATCGAGCGTTTACGCGGTATGTTGGAAGCCAAAAGTGGTAAAACTGTTGAGTTAAAGGATTAATAAAATCCTCATAAACGTTTTAAAACACTAAAGGCTCATTTCTGTGAAGAAGTGAGCCTTTTTTAGTTCCGGCTACTCCATCAATCAAGCTATATTTGTCGGGCAAAGAATTAATACCGAAGTCATGAGTGATGATAAAAGCGCAAAGCTGAAAGCTTTAAAGCTTACCTTAGATAAGCTAGATAAAACCTACGGAAAAGGCGCCGTAATGCGGATGGGTGACTCCGCTATTGTAGAAATTGCCACCATTCCCTCCGGTTCTCTCGGAATCGATTTAGCCCTAGGAGTATCGGGTTACCCGCGTGGTAGAATTGTAGAAATCTACGGTCCAGAAAGCTCAGGTAAAACCACCCTTACCCTACACGCAATTGCAGAGGTGCAAAAGCAAGGTGGTATTGCTGCTTTTATCGATGCGGAGCATGCTTTTGACCGAGTATATGCCGAAAACCTTGGCATTAATACAGAGGATCTAATTATTTCTCAACCGGACAATGGGGAGCAAGCCCTAGAAATTGCCGATAACCTTATTCGTTCTGGAGCGATTGATTTATTGATTATCGACTCCGTAGCGGCCCTAACCCCTAAGAGTGAAATCGAAGGTGAGATGGGTGATAGCAAAATGGGTCTGCAAGCGCGTTTAATGTCGCAGGCCCTAAGAAAGCTTACCGGTACCATTAGTAAAACCAATTGCTGCTGTGTTTTCATTAACCAGTTGCGTGAAAAAATTGGGGTAATGTTTGGTAACCCAGAAACCACTACTGGTGGTAATGCCCTTAAATTTTACTCCTCTGTTCGTTTGGACATTCGTCGAATTTCTCAAATTAAAGATTCTGAAGGAGTAACCGGAAACCGCGCCCGAGTGAAGGTGGTTAAAAACAAAGTTGCACCTCCCTTCCGTCAGGCAGAATTTGATATCCTTTATGGAAAAGGGATTTCTAAAGTGGGCGAAATTATCGACCTCGGAGTTGATAAAGAGATCGTTAAAAAATCTGGAAGCTGGTTTAGCTATGGCGACACCAAGCTTGGTCAAGGTAGAGATGCCGTTCGTCAATTGTTAGAAGACAATCCCGAACTGGCTGATGAGATCGAAACTAAGATTAAGGAGGCCATTGCCGCAAAATAATCAGGCCACTAATACTTTAAAGCCCGTCCTTAAAAGGTCGGGCTTTTTTAATGCATTGAGTCCTATTTCGGTTTAGCACCTTATTTTCGTAGCATGAGAATTTTGAAGACCCTCTTCCTGGCTAGCAGCCTAATTTTAATAGCTTGTCAAAGCCCAGAATCTAATCCCTCCGGTTCAAATCAGGAACAAGCGAACAGCAAGGACAGCATTTCTCCACCTAGTCCAACAGTACGCAGCGCAAATAGCCCTACCGATAGTCTGGATGCCCTAATTGCACAAGAGCCAAATAATCTAGAAGCCCTTACCGAAAGAGGCCGCCTACGCTTGCAAAGAAATAATGTGAATGGCGCCCTTCTCGATTTTCAACGCGTGGCGGAAAATGATAGCATGTATGCGCCAATGCTATTACATTTAGGAGAACTACGAATGTTGCGCAACCAAAGCAGAGCAGCTCGAAATGCTTGGACCAATTGCGCGAAGGCAGATCCTGAAGCTATCGACTGTAGGATAAACTTGGCTAAACTGCATGCCAGCATTCAGAATTACGAGCCGGCCCTAAAATACCTGAATGAACTCATCGAGATTGATGAGTATTACGCTCCAGCCTACCTTTATAAAGGAATCGTAATTCGCGACAGTAAAA
>CATMQD010000145.1 GCA_950073045.1 uncultured Flavobacteriales bacterium
TAACGATTTTAGCAACTGGATCAGAAACTAGTTTAGCAATCAATATAGGTCATAAATTAGCCACAGATGGTATTTATTCAAAAGTAGTATCAATGCCTTGCCAGGAATTATTTGATTGAGATTTTTTAACCGATTTAGAGCCCTTTAATAAATAAGGATTTACGCTAAGGGACGCGGCCTGAAACATAGTTCCGGTATAATTGAAATTAATACCGCTGCTGGAATAAGGAGCATTAATAGCCGCAACTGAGCGATCTAAAATGGTCAAACCTGGACTACTACTATTATGGAAATGGGGAATTGGTTGTTCTTGGGCTTGACTAATAAGCGGGCTGCAAAAGAGTATTAAGCCCATGACTAATGAATGGGAGGAGGTGAAGCGATGCATAAAGAGGTTATTTATTAGGTTTCAATGTTAAGATATTATGTATTACATGAAGTGTAAACCTATTAATCTTTGGTTAAAAAGGAATATATCTTTTTATTGTTTGAGATGAAACTGAAATCAATCTTACCGGCTTCAATGGGGTAAGATAAAAGGCCGGTATAATTAGCTGGGCCATATGTTTCCTCAGCAGTTGAAACTAACCAACTCCTGTTGTGGAAGTTAAGCTTGAGGCTATCGGTAGTGCAGGTCCATGTTCCGTAACTTTCAGTACTACAGGTGCGGTAATAAAAACTGGAGTCAGCTTTGAGTTCCAGTCTGCATCCCACAGCACGGCTATCGTAATTGGAAAAAACTTTTAAAGCCATCCACTCCAGTACTTTGGGTTGGTGAGATCGATAGCAACCAGAAGGCTCAAATTTAGATTCGCAGCTTGTGATGATTAAAAGTAGAGACGAAATGAGAATTATAGTATTGTTTTGGAAGCTCATAGGTATCAAAAATCACAGCTCGAGGGTCACTTGTTATTAGCTTAATCAGTTTATAAATATATACTTTTAAACTAATCCTTTCTAATCGTCCAAAATAGTACTGAAATAGTGATAATTGTAAGGAGAACTCCCAATAATAGGTCATTGTAAAGAGTGAACATGGACCCCTGTTCTGCCAGCCCTTTAACATGCTTGTCTACTAAATCATAATAGGTCTCATTATAAAGAAACCCCTCAAGCATGCTGATTCCAAATTGAGAGACAAAGCAAATAATGTAAAAGATTAATGCCTGGCGGAAAAGACGCCTCCCTGATATTTCTTTTCCAATGGCCCTTCGTAGCCATTGCATAGCAAGAACCAAGGCAATGGCATAAATTACTAGAGCGCCATAATTTTTAATAAGCAGCAGGTTGATGGGATTTAAGTCGAACCATATAAAGCTGTCCCATAGTAGCATGGATGAACTGTACCTAATGGTACTAGCGCTGAGGTATAGTAGAATACCTACTGTACTAAAGCTTAGTAGTCTTTTTTTTATATTCATTTAGAAATCTATCTAGGGTGCTTATAAGGAGGTCTAATGTTTCTTTGTCAGGGTTTGAAGCTAATATACCAATCCTTCTTGTACCGCTATTCGCACCATTCCGGCGACGTTTTTTACTTCGAGTTTAGTCATAATTGCGCGGCGGTGACTTTCAACAGTGCCAATGGAAATGTGCAGTGCTTCCGCAATTTCCCTGGTGGATTCCCCTTGTGCAATATGCTTTAGCACTTCTCTTTCGCGATCGGAGAGATGAAGGGTTAACAGGGCTTTTTCGGTTTTTATTTCGGTACTCTTGAATAGGAGGGATTGAGTAACATCCGAGCTAAAATAGGTCCTTCCACTATGCACCGCTTTTAGAGCCTCGATAAGCTCTTCGGGATGGGCGTTTTTTGAGAGATAGCCATTTACCTTAAGGCCCATTATTTTTTTAATCACTTGTTGATTAAGGTGCATACTCAACATGATGATCTTTTGCTCGGGAACTTGTTCCCGCAATTGTCGAATTAATTCCGCCCCATTAATTTTAGGCATGTCCAAATCACTTAAAACGATATCTGGTTTAAGCAATGGGATGCGCTCTAAAGCTAGACTGGAATCAGTAAAAGAGGAAATCACCTCAAAGCCTTCTGCTTCAATTATCCTTTGAAAGCCCTTAATTACCAATTGATGGTCGTCAACGATGATTACTTTCATGTTTTTAGTGGTATGGTGATGGTCGCCAACATTCCCGTCTCAGGACCAGGTTCAAAATTTACCGTGCCTTTAAGATAGTCGATCCTACTTTTAATATTCATTAAACCATGGCCTTTGGTGTTTTCGGATGAAATCCCTTTACCATTATCTTCTACCAATAGTATCAGCTTGCCCTTAATCTCCATCAGCTGCAGCTGTATTTCATTAGCTTGGGCATGCTTTAGGGCATTGTTTAATAATTCCTGACAAATACGGTAGAGGCTGATCTCGATGCTTTCGGGATAGCGATTTTTTAATCCATGGTGATCAAAGCTATAATTGATTGCACTGAATTTGAAGCTACTCTCACAAAGGTCTTCTAAAGCGGAAATCAGGCCGTTTTCCATTAATGCCCGGGGCATCATTTGATGCGAAATACTGCGTACTTCTTCTGCACTCTTGCTAAATTCTGCGCTTATCTCATTTAGATCATTTTTTAGTTCAGGATCCTTTATGCTTGTTTTTAAATGCAATAGTCCCAGCTTTAGGGCGCTTAATTTTTGACCAATGCCATCGTGTAAATCTTTACTTATTCGTTTACGCTCTGATTCGGTCGCGCTAATCATCGCCGCCATGCCTTTTTCTTTCTCAGCGAGAATTGCCTTTTGATGCCTCCTTTCTTGCTTTTGTCGACGTTGGATATAGTAAATAATGCCCCCCAAGGATAGTAAACTGAATATGGTGAGACTTAGCCATAATTGCCTCTCACCCTCAAGGATTTCCGCTTTTTGTTGAGCGATCTTTTGCTCCTTTTCCAAGCTTTCATATTGAACTAGTAATTCATTGAAATCGGAGCGACTTGCGTCAGAACGTAAAGAGTCTTTACTGGATTGAAAGCGTTTGTAATATTCCAAGGCTTTTTGATAATTTCCCTGCTCTTGAAGGTTCTCGGCCAAATTCCCATAGAGGTCTTCTAAAAATTCAGGGTCTGCACTTTGCTCAGCATAAGGCAATGCTTGCTCCATATAAATTATGGCTGAGTCCAGATTTCCACTAACTCTTTTAATTTCTGCCTTTTGATGAAAGCTTAAAGCTAGATAGGGAGCAAAGGAATCCTCGGACTGCATTAAATTGATATTGCGATCAATAATGGTATTTGCTTCCTCATACCGTTTTAAGCCAAGCAGGGACTCTGCAATATTAATAGAAGCAAAAAGTTTGTTTTGACCATAGCCTAAAGAATCTGCGAGCTTATAAGCTAATTTGCTGTAATGTAGGGAGCTGTCAATAGTTTTGGCTTCTAAATAAATGGCCGAAAGGTTAAGCTGACAAGCATTTACGAAAGGGAGGTAATTATGGCGATGCAGGGCTTTTTTTGTAGCAGCAATGGCTTGATCCCACTGCTTTAAGCCAATATGCGAACGCCCGATATTTAAAAGTAAGGATTGTTGAAGGTAGGCCTGATTGTCGGCGTTTTCAATAAAGTGGCTTAATTCAAAGGCCTTGTTTAGGACTTCCGCAGATCCACTAAGGTCGCCCCCACTATAAAGTAAAGCCCCTTTATTGTTGTAAGCATAAGCCTGATAGGTAGAATTGTTTAAGGCTCCCTGCCGATTAATGGCACTGTCGCAATAAGCCAGGCCAAGCTCCAAGGTACTGTCGCTGGGATAGGCAAAGGTGGTGTGTAAGTAGCTTAAGGTAAGGAATAAGCCAGCGATTATGCTGTCCCGTTTTGGTGACGAATTGTAATTTTGCTTTAGAAAACCTATATGCTGCTGCCCGTATAATATGGCAGAATCGATGCTAATATTTTCATAGGTGCTCGCTAAACTGCTATAGTTGGCACTAATTTCCCAATAATGGTCCTCGACATCCAGTTGACTTAAATTTTCTTGAAGACTATCTATTGTTTTTCTAAAACTCTCTTGGGCCTCCAATCCATAGATAAGGAGCAGAAAGGCCATCAATAAATTAAGAGGCTTTACTAAAAATCGATGGAGGGAAGTCGATTTATGGGTTTTCATGGAGCTGTTTATGGGTTTTCGGGGATGGTTTGGCCTTAAAGGCTGAATTAGTTTTGCTATGAATTTAAATGTTTGGTACAAAGCTATTTAGGTCTACGGCTTATGATGCTATTGCTTTAACAACTAGAAATGCAGCTATGAAAACACGATTACTCAAATCTAAAGTATTCTTCCTAATCTTAGGAATAGGACTCACGACTTCAATATTTGCCCAAAGTACTTGGCGCTATGCCGGTAATTATGATGCAGTCTTAGGATTGTTTGATGATCAGCACTTTGTGGTGGATGATGGGAATAGAGATTATAAATTTAGTACAGATGGCGGTGCTACTTTACAGAACTTGGGTCTTTCAGTGACTTCCCCTAAAAGTATTATAGGGGTAGAATATTTAAGTGTAAGCAGACTAAGAGCCATCGTATTCACAGGCTCTAATTTGGAAATCCATGAGAGTTTAGACGGTGGCTTGACTTTTAGCCAGCTAGGAAATGTTTTTCCAACAAGCATGGCGGTTTTGAATATAGCACCGCAAATGGTTTCCTTCGATGCGAATGAATCCTTATTACAAACTAAGGTTTTATATAATAGTCAACTTATCCCAGTGCTCTTTAGAACCTTAGATGGGGGAGCTACTTGGAATATTGCCACCACAGATACTTTCGCTTTTGTGGATTTGTATAGTATGAGCATTTATCCAGATGGTCATATCGCGGCCATTAGTAATTTACCTCAAGGGGTGGAACTTAGCACCGATAAAGGACAAAGTTTCACCGCCACAGCTGCATTTCCACCGCTCAATAGTTCGGTTAAGATTGCCTTTGATGGCGGTCAGAATATTTGGATTACTGATGTTGCGGGCTCTCAAAACGCAGATTGCTACTACTCTGCGGATGGCGGAGCCACTTGGCAAGCCTGGTTAACCGCCGAAGATGCCATGGATCTTAAATACACCAATCCCTCCAATATTATGCTTTGGGGTACAGATGATACCACCGCCCTTAGTGTAGATGGAGGAAACACTTTTAATACGGTGCATTTTCCAGCGGATAAGCCCTTAGGAAGCTTATTGCGTTTGCAAGTTGGAGGAAATGACCAATGTTTCTATATCAGCGATGGATCGGCCAAACTTTGGATATACGACTTGGGTGCTTCTATCGGTTTCCATGAGAAGAGCATTGCAGGAGACCTTAGTCTTTATCCAAATCCCGCAAAGGACCATATCGTTTTAAGTGGTTTGAGCTCGGATCTTTCAAGCTTTAAGCTTGAGATACAAGGTTTTGACGGAAGAAATTATCCGGTCTCATCCGAAATGCTTTCCAAGGATAGAATTTCTATTCAAGATCTTGAGGCAGGAATTTATTTATTGAGAATTAGCTCGAAAGAAGGCGGACATCAAAGTTTAACTTTCATAAAACGCTAAGCGGGTTTTTAAAGCCTATTTAAATCTTCAATCCTAATCCCAGCCTTAAATTTTCAGCTATGAAAAAGTGCAGCCTTCTTACAATGCTAGCGGTTTTATTCCTTCAATATAATGTTCAGGCCCAAGAGAAACACGAACTGTGGACCATGGAGATTTTTAGAACTGGTTCCATCATGTCTTTTGAAAAAACCGTTGATGGCGTGCTTAAAGAGAGCTATAGTGGGCAAAAGGTGAATAATGTGATTTACAATAATTACTTCGAAACTAATGGAGTTTACTCTAAAGTGGACCTAACCCTAATTACCTATACCCTCTTTAATAATGATCAGAACCAACATTGGTCTTACAATATTACCATCGGGGCATTTTTAAATGAGGAGCCTATTTTTTGGGGGGGAAGTCGACATTATATCGGGGTAGGAGTTGATTTTGATTTCACCAATTCCAGTATTTATGAAGGAAGCACAAAGCTGGTGGATTTCACTAGCGCTACCATAGGTGCTAATCTGCGCTACGATATAGAAATTGGTGAGCATTGGTTATTTCAGAACAATTTAACCTATGCCTGGTGGGGTCTGGATGAGTCTAGCAAATGGGATTACAAACTACTCATCGGTATAGAAACCTTTGATGGTTTATATTTAACCGCCTCTCCAAATTTTTTATATACCACCACCCAAAGAGAAGAAATGGGGTCGATAATCGAGGAGAAAGCCAGTCACTTTTACTGGACCTTCGGTTTCGGATTTGAAATTTAAAATTTTACTTACCTCAAGCCGATGCTTAGGGCTCCAATCGAGTTAATCTCATCCCTCATTGCGCTCGATTGGCCCTAGGCTCGCTTCCTTTTCTCTGCAATTAATAACAAGGAATCATCTTGCTCAAACTCGGTATAAGGCTCCAAATAAAGAATATGGAAATGGGGACCAAAGAGTGTTTCCAGGCTGGAACGATCTCGATAATGCACCTCCATGCCTTTAAAGCATTCACTTCCTCTCCCTTTCCAAAAGGAGTGGCAAATTATTCCATTATGATTGAGAACTTCAATCTGACGCTTGATTGATTGCTGAATTTCAAGCTCATCTAAATGATGTAAAACCTTATTGGAGTATATTCCATCGAACAGTAAATCGGTTGTTAAACTTATCGCATCCAGCTCTAAAAAACTCCCTTCGGGATTATGAGCTTTCAAATGCTTGAGGAATAAAGGTGAGAAATCTGAGCCAATTACCTCAAAATTCCGAGTGAGGATGCGCCAATCCGTACCTGGCCCAGATCCAATTTCCAACAGCTTGGCCCTTTGAGGTAAATATCGCCTTAGTTTATCTATGAGTTTAGCGCTATTAACCGTCTCAGCCATAGACAAGTACTCGGCTACGCTATCTGGTTCAAGGTAATATTTGTTTTTCATGATTTAAAGGTTTTTTGGATTGGCTTTATATGTCTAATGACTAGTTAGAGGCTCACCTGCCATGGTACTCCATATTAGGTATTTCCACACCTTGCTTTAAATACTTCTCAAACCAGTTGAGAACCTCATTATTTACCTCAGTCTTAAATTCATTTAAGCCATGATCGCCACCTTCGTAAATATGCAAGCGATAGGGAATGCGGTATTTCTCAAATTCTAGGGCTAGGCTTAAAGATCGACTCGATTTTACCCGCCAATCGGCATTGCCATGCAAAAGCAAAATGGGTACATCTTTAGGGAATTCATCGGCCCAATACACCGCCGAGCGTTTCTTTAATTCCGCTTCTTTATTTTCTTCATAATTGGGAATAAGTTCGGCATAAACCCCGGTCTCCATCTCTGGACGATCATTTATGGTGAGGTCACTATTGCCCGCACCAACCACTGCTGCTTTTATTTGTGGACAGTCTTTTAAAGCAAGATAGGTCATCATGCCCCCTCGGCTCCAGCCATACATGCCAATGCGAGAAGTATCTGCATCCTCAACTTCTGCCAGCACCTGCGGTAATATGGTGATGTCGTTTACATCGGCTCCCCCGAATTCCTCTTGGCCTTCGCCACTGGCATTTCCGCGGTACTGACTAGCAATTACCACATAGCCCTCCTTAGCGAGCTTGCCCAGACTTAGAGCCCCATGATAAACTTTAAGTGCTCCATAATTGCGATTACCACCCCGATTGAAAATGATACAGGGATAATGGCCTTCCGCTTTTGGCTTGGCCATTAAGCCCATAACCTTTAAGCCATCACTTAGATAGCTGATGCGGTACACTTCGATACTATCGAGGTATTGATATTCTTTTTTCCACTGCCTTTCTCCGGCCACTTCTTCACTAAGTCTGGCGTAAACGGGGTATTTAGACCAATCGGATATGAGCTCTTGCTTGAGGAGCAAAGCTTGATCTTGGGCTGTAGCAGCAAATGATATTAGGAGAAACGAAAGAAGGATGATTTTGCGCAGCATAATAGTTCATTGTCGATTTGTATGGAGTAGAAGTGCGGCCACTATCCAAATGTCGCGTAAAAATTCCCATAATGATTCATAAAAGTATTCTCCTTTTTATTGAGATCAAGGGCTTGGACATCAAAATCGCTTAGCTAATTCTCAGTTTATCGAGAATACGGACTGGGCTGGCATATTGCCAAAGGCAAGTGGCTCGAGAAGTTTAAGCAAAGTCTTTTGCTTATATAGAGTAGAAATTAGTCCAAAGTGTATTCTTGCAAGCCCTGATTTAAAATTCAGTCAATCAGGTTTATCAGTTGGTGGGCCAATTATAAAAGATAAAATGTTCTTTTTCTTCAATTATGAAAGTAAAGGATACAGCAATAGAAGTAGCTAAGAAAGTACTCCGACGCGAATCAATGGATTTCTTTTGCTTTGTTTGTGACAAAGATATTTCAATATATCGAACCAACAAAGCAGGAAAGCTTGAACCTCAAACCATATGTCCGCATATGGCATACAAGGGGACAAAGTAATGTCCGTGTCAGATGTAAAGAATGCTGCTAAAGCAAAAGCTGCGGCTGAAATCAAAGTCCCAGATCTCTTTACACCCATCAAACAAGTTA
>CATMQD010000146.1 GCA_950073045.1 uncultured Flavobacteriales bacterium
AATCAATGGGAGCAAATTAAAGCGGGCTTCTCTGTTGGAATGAATAAATGGTTAATTCATGATTTTATTCCTGACGCAACAAGCCTGGAAAAGAACTGGCATGTAGAATTCTATGAACGCCTGTACAATGATGAGCGACTAAAGGATTCCAAGTTGAAATATCTATTCTATCCCGCAGGAAATGTTCAAGAATATCAAGGATTTCCGTTTCAAGTAGAAGAAGAAATTAAGTCTAAAATCCGCTTGCATAGTGGGGCTCGGCATATTGTGAAATCAAAAGCTGAATTAGATCAATTCCATTCCAATCCATCCTATTTAAAGGATGTGGAAAATAAATTAGGTAAAGCAGGTTTAAATTATGAGCAAAAAGGATCGGTATATCGATTAGTGCAATTTGCTTTAGCAGCTGGTTACCGCCATATTGTATTTTGCGGAATTGATTTAAATAATGTCGCCTATTTCTGGGATGACGGTGATTTCCTGCAAAGGCGAGGCTTAGATAGCTTTATGCTTAAAGACCAGAAAGGTAAGATTCACGCTACCGAACAAAAATCCGGAAATTCATTGCCTATGTCCGAAGTGATTCAATCTCTGCAAACTGGTTTAATGGGGAAAGTTCATTTCGAGACAAGTTCAGCCCAATCCAAATTGGCGGAGTTTTTAACTGTTTGGAATCCCTAACAATTTAGTCTGATGAATACTTCAGCTCTGAAGTATAGCTTGATTAATGCTATCGGGCATCGATTTAAACAAAAGTATGTACTCATTCAGTCAGACGATTGGGGGAGTATTCGGATGCCATCCAATAATACACGTGAAAGCTTAGCCCGGGTAAAAGGTTTATCCACGGATGATGCTTATGCCTACTATGATACTCTTTGTGATTCGGAGGATTTAGAGGCTTTGTATTCACTTTTGAGAAAGTTTAAGGATAATAATGGTCGTCATCCAGTTATTACGGCCAATGCGGTTATGGCAAATCCTGATTTTTCAAAGATGAAAGCCGACAATTATGAGATTTACCATAAGGAATCACTAAATGAAACTTTTGAGCGCTATAATATAGATTCGGCCCTTCAGTTATGGCAGGAGGGAGCAAGTGAAGGACTCATGGACTTTCAGTTTCATGGGCGGGAGCATGTTAACGTTCCACTTTGGTTAAAAGCATTAAAAGAGGGGCCATTAGCCGTGAGGAACGCCGCTGATTATGAGGTGTTTGGGCTAGCTTTTGAAGGTTTAAATCTTCGCAAGAATAATTTCCAAGCCGCTTGGGATTATCATAATCTAGAAGAAAGAGTTCAAATTATAGAGAGCATTAAGGATGGGCTTCAAGATTTTAAAAAATTCTTTAGACGAGAATCACTATCGGTTATAGCACCATCCTATACATGGTCTGATGAGATTGAAGAAGTATTGATGGGACTGGGAGTACAGGATATGCAAGGAATCATGTTCCAGAAGCAACCTGAGATAGGTAAAAAGGAGTATCGTAGAAGATGGCGCTGGACAAAGAAAGCTCAGGCGACTAAACCAGGTTATCAGATTCGAAATGCTTTTTTTGAACCGGCATTGCACAAGCATAAAGATCAAGTTGGGCAAACACTCTTTCGAATGGAGCAAGCCTTCCGTATGCACAAACCAGCCATTATTTGTAGTCATCGAATTAACTTTTCAGGAGGATTAAATCCTAAGAATCGTTTAGAAAGTCTTGCGCAACTGGAAGATTTGATTGGTAAAGCACTAAAGCGCTGGCCTGAAATCCGATTTATTGGATCTTCAGAATTAGCACAAATTAAAAACACCTAAAGAAATAGGGCACAATCAACCACTATTGAAATGCAAAAAGTTTTAGTTACCGGGATAGCGGGATTTATCGGGTTTCATACCGCAAGAAAATTATTAAATCTTGGCTATGAAGTTATTGGGATCGATAATTTGAACACCTATTATGATGTTCAACTGAAATTGGATCGATTAAATGAATTGGGCATTGATGTGCACAGTGATACTTTTATACGTCAAACCAAAACAATCAGTACTAAATTTGACAAGCTTAGCTTTTTACAACTAGATCTAACCAATAAAGACGGACTCTTTCATTTGGTAAGTGAGGAGAAGCCTTATCAAATTCTTCATCTTGCAGCTCAAGCTGGAGTACGCTATTCTATACTAAATCCTGATGCCTATGTGCAGTCCAATGTGGTGGGTTTTGCCAATATTTTAGAGGCTTGCCGTCGCTATGAAGTCGAGCATTTAGTTTATGCATCAAGTTCTTCTGTATATGGTAATACTGCCAAGGTACCTTTTTCCGAATCATACCGCGTAGATGAGCCAGTAAGTTTGTATGCGGCCACAAAAAAGAGTAATGAGCTAATGGCTCACACTTATAATCACTTATATGGTTTTCCCTGTACTGGCCTACGCTTTTTTACGGTTTATGGTCCGTGGGGTCGTCCAGATATGGCGGCCTTCCTCTTTACACGTGCTATTCTAAATGGAGAGCCTATAAAAGTATTTAACCATGGAGAACTCTGGCGCGACTTTACTTTTATTGATGATATAGTGGAAGGTATAATAGGTGTAATCCGTAAAGAGCCTTTTGCGAAGAAGGCACAAATCTTCAATATTGGAAATAATCAACCGGTAAAGCTTATAGATTTTATCCAAACCTTAGAAACTGCTTTGGGGAAAAAAGCTGAATTGAAAATGATGGAAATGCAGGAGGGTGATGTATATAAAACCTACGCTTCTGTAGATCGCCTCAAAGAATATGTTGGATATGAGCCTCATAGTAATATAGCGCAAGGCTTGGAGCAGTTTGTTAATTGGTATCAATCCTATTATAAATAGGCTAAGGTGCAAACAAGTTCCTCAAAAACTATCACCTTAATTAGTCCGTCCTTGTCAGCTGGCGGAGCAGAAAGAGTGATCTCCCTTATAGCAAATAGACTTGTTAAAGAGATAGATCAGGTTAATTTAATCGTACTTACCAAAGGACCTCGATTTTATCAATTGGACCCAAGGATTCAAGTTTATGAGCCTAACTTTAAAATTGAAGAGCTTGGCCGTATCAGGTTTACCTTAAAGAGCTTTTTCTGGCTGCGTTCCATGTGGAAAAAGTTAAAAGCTAATGCCGCTCTTTCTTTTGGAGGGAAATACAATGCCTTTGTGTTGTTAAGTGCTCTTGGTAAAGGACAAAAAATATTTGTATCCGATCGCAGTAGACCCTCTATTAGCTATGGAAAATTTCTTGATAAATTAAATCCAATAATTTACCGTCGCGCTACCGGAATTGTTGCTCAAACTGAAAGAGCGAAATCCCTATTGGCACGAGCAACTGGACACAAGAATATTAAAGTTATTCCCAATCCCGTACCACAGATTCCTAAAGGTGATGAAAGGCGGGAAAAGGTGATTTTAAATGTGGGTCGATTTATAGGTTCCAAGCATCAAGATTGGTTGATTCAATATTTCGAGCAAATTGAGGATGAAGCTTGGACCTTAAGATTTTTGGGTGAAGGTCCGCTATGGGATGAAGTTAAAGCCAAAGCAGCTCAAAGTCCCAAGAAGGAGCAAATAGAGTTCTTAGGAAATGTAAATCCGATTGTTCCTTTTTATCATAGGGCCGGGATTTTCGCCTTTACTTCAACATCGGAGGGCTTTCCTAATGCTTTAGGAGAAGCCATGAGTGCTGGATGCCCTGTCATAAGCTTTGATTGTGAAGCTGGACCAGCAGACCTTATTGAGGACGGGGTTAGCGGCTATTTGATTGAAGAGGGAAATCATGAAGATTATATAAATAAATTAAAACTGTTGGTTGCGGAAGTTGATAAGCGCGAGGAGCTCGGAGCTGCGGCACGCGAGCGTATGAAGCGTTTTGAGGAGTCCGAAATCTGCATGAACTACCTTAATTTTTTGCTTGCCTCATGAAGTTGATGATAAATACTGCACATCAGCGATTTGGTGGAGCCGTACAGGTTGCTCTGTCTTTTATCAATGAATGTCGCGACTTTCCTGAACATAAGTATTTTGTTATGCTCGGGCCAGGTTTACAAAAATTAGTGAATACGGAGGAGTTTCCAGAGAATTTCCATTTTGAGAAATTTGACTTCGGTCCGATCAGCTTTCGAAAGTCTTTCACTATCCATAAGACCATGAAGGCAATGGAGATGAAGTATAAGCCAGATGTGATTATTTCTACCACAGGGCCCACCTATTTTCATTCCCAAGCCCCTCAAATAATTGGTTTTAATTTACCACTTTATATTTATCCGGAGTCGCCCTACGTACAGAACTATACTGGCTTTCGGAAGTTTAAATTCACCATTAAAAAGAGGCTTCATTATTATTTCTTTAAACGCGATGCCTCAGCCTTTGTTACCCAAACGGATGATGTGAATCAACGGGTACGTAAAGAATTGGGCTTTGATAAGGTTTACACCGTTACCAATACCGCCAGTACCTATTACAATCAACCAGAGCGCTTTCCTAATAGGTTAGATCCTAGGTCTGATTCTGTGTATCGTTTTGTGACAATTTCTGCCTTCTACCAGCATAAAAACTTGGACTTAATAGGTGATGTTGCTAAGATATTGGAGCGAAGAGGTCGCAAGAATTTCGAATTCGTACTTACTATTAAGCCAGAAGAATTGGAGCAAGTTTTTGAAGGGCAAACGCATATCACAACGGTTGGCCCTGTTCCTCCGAAAGAATGTCCATCTCTGTACCGTGAGTGTGATGCCATGTTTCTTCCTACGCTCGCAGAATGCTTTTCGGCCTCATATCCAGAAGCCATGATAATGGATAAACCTATAATTACCACAGATTTAGGTTTTGCCCGCAGTATTTGTGGAGATGCAGCGCTCTATTTCAAAGCAAAAGATGCCGAAGCAGCAGCGGATCAAATCGAAAGATTGTTAGATGATAAAGAATTAGAGGCGACCTTGATAGCTCAAGGCCATGAAGAATTAAAAAAGTTTGACAGTCCGCAGGAACGGGCTAAAAAATATATCGAGCTTTGTGCCTCAATGGCGAAGGCGCAAGCTTAATTTATAGACCCCTGATTTATGAAGATTTACATTGCCGGACATCGCGGAATGGTTGGATCAGCAATTTGGCGACATTTTGAAAGCAGCAATGAAGAAACCGAACTTATCGGTAGAACTAGCAAGGAACTGGATTTACGCAATCAGGCAGCGGTAGCCGATTTTATTGCTACCGAAAAGCCAGATGTTATAATTGATGCCGCCGCCAGAGTAGGAGGGATCTTGGCAAATAACGATTATCCCTATCAGTTTTTAATGGAGAACATGCAGATTCAGAATAATCTGATTAGTGCCTCCATTGCCAACAATATTCAAAAGTTTGTTTTTCTTGGCAGTTCTTGCATTTATCCAAAGCTAGCTCCTCAACCCTTAAAGGAAGAATATCTTTTAACCGGTGCATTGGAAGCCACCAATGAATGGTATGCGATTGCAAAAATCAGTGGCGTAAAAGCTACAGAATCCATCCGCAAACAGTTTGGTTATGACTATGTAAGCCTCATGCCAACCAATTTATACGGACCTTTCGATAACTTCGATTTACAAACTTCTCATGTACTGCCGGCAATGATCCGTAAGTTTCATGAGGCTAAAGAAAATGGGCACGCTCCGGTTGGATTATGGGGAAGTGGTTCTCCAATGCGCGAGTTCCTGCATGTTGACGATTTAGCCAAGGCAGTAGGTTTTGCTGTTCGCAACCGATTAGAACATAATCTATATAATGTGGGTAGCGGAAGTGATTTGTCCATTAAAGAATTGGCCGAGAATATTCAGAAGGTAGTAGGTCATCAGGGCGAAATTCAATGGGATACCACCAAGCCTGATGGCACACCTCGTAAATGGATGGATAGCTCACTTTTAAGAGCCATGGGATGGACTCCTGAAATTGGCCTTGAAGAAGGCATTCGTGACACCTACCAATGGTTTCAACAAAATATCAATCAAATTAAGGAAGTTAAACTTAGCTAATCATGAAGACTGCTTTAATCACCGGAATCACTGGACAGGATGGTTCCTATCTTGCTGAGTTATTATTAGAGAAAGGGTATATGGTTCATGGGATCAAAAGAAGATCATCGCTATTCAATACGGATAGAATTGATCATCTCTATCAAGATCCTCATGATCCTAAACAGCGGCTTAAACTTCACTATGGAGATTTAACAGACTCCATGAACTTGACTCGAATTATTCAAGAAGTACAGCCCGATGAAATCTATAATCTTGGGGCGATGTCTCATGTTAAGGTTTCCTTCGATTCTCCGGAATATGTAGGTAATGTAGATGGCCTTGGAACCTTACGCATTTTAGAAGCAGTTAGACTACTTGGTTTAACCGAGAAAACCAAAATTTATCAAGCTTCTACCTCCGAATTATATGGGGGAATGCCCGAGAATAAGAATGCCAATGGTTTTTACGATGAAAACTCGCCTTTCTATCCCCGCTCTCCTTATGGGGTAGCTAAAATATATGGTTTTTGGATTACCAAGAACTATCGGGAAGCCTACAAGATGTACGCCTGTAACGGTATTTTGTTTAATCACGAATCTCCTAGAAGAGGTGAGACCTTTGTGACTCGTAAAATCACTAGAGCGGTAGCAAAAATTGCTTTAGGCCTACAGGATAAAGTCTACCTCGGTAATTTGGATGCCAAGCGCGATTGGGGTCATGCCAAAGATTATGTGCGTATGATGTGGATGATTCTACAGGCTGATAAACCGGAAGATTGGGTGATTGCGACTGGAATTACTACTACCGTGCGCGATTTTGTGAAAATGGCTTTTGCAGAGGTAGGTATCAGTTTACGATTTGAAGGCACTGGAGTTGATGAAAAGGCGATCGTGGTTGCTTGTAAGGATGATGCTTATCAAATTGAAGTGGGTAAAGAGGTACTTTCTGTAGATCCTGCTTATTTCAGACCCACTGAGGTAGATTTATTAATTGGTGATCCATCCAAAGCTAAAAATAAATTGGGCTGGGTTCCAGAATATGATCTTCAAGCACTAGTTAAAGACATGATGGTAAGCGATGTTAAGTTAATGCAAAAAGACATTGATTTATTAAAGGCCGGACACAAAGTCTTAAAACAAGAAGAATAACTAACGCATGTCTACGAAGCGAAAGTTAGTTATACTCAATCAAGCTGCCAATTACTTAACTATTGGCTTTGCCAATGCTTTTAACAAGGAGTTTGATGAGGCAGTTTTAATGACCGGTAGTGTTCACGTTCAAGGCGAGGAGCTCGACAGTCAGATAAAAATTCAATCTATTAATCGTTGGTACGAGAGCCCGGCTTCAAAAAAAATGAAGTCTTATCTCTTGGCCATGTTAAAGATGTGGTGGCTTTTAATGACCAAGTACCGCAAGCATGAAGTTTTTTTCGTGTCGGTACCCCCAATGGGCTATTTGCTAAATATCTTTTTACCGCATCGGTTCAGCATGGTAATTTGGGATGTTTATCCAGATGTCTTTAAAATAACAGGAATGCAGGAAAGTCATCCTGTTTACCGAATTTGGTCTTGGCTTAACCGCAAATCCTTTAAAAAGGCTTATCGGATTTTTACTATTAGTGAAAAGATGGCTGAGCTGCTTTACCAGTATGTAAGCCCTTCCAAAGTTTTAGTTCAACCAATTTGGTCTATATTCCAAGAGAATAAGAAAGTCTCTAAATCAGAGAACCCCTTTATCCAAGAGCATAATCTTCAAGGTAAATTTATTATTCAGTATTCTGGTAATATCGGATTGACACATAATGTAGAGGCCTTGGTTGATATCGCAGAGCTTCTGCAAAATGAGGCCCATATCCTCTTTCAAATTATTGGAAGAGGTCCTCGCAAGGCAGTATTGGAGCGCGTTGTAAATGAGCGCCAATTGCCCAATTGCCAATTCTTGCCTTTTCAGTCGGATGAGATGTTTCCCTATTCATTAGGCGCGGCCGATATGGGAGTTGTTATTCTAGACGAATCGACCAGTAAAGGAAGTGTACCTAGTAAATCCTATAATTTGATGTCCTACGGTATACCTTCTTTGTATATCGCTTCGGAAGATTCTCAACTAGCTTTATATGCGAATAAGTATGAGCATGGAAAATGCTTCAAGAAATCAGATTTGCAGGCTGCTGCAGATTGGATTTTGGAAGTAGCGAAGAAGCCGGAAGAGATAAAGCGTATGAGTGAAAATGCGGTGGCAGCTAGTTCTGACTTTAAACGCGCTAATGCAGATAAATTTGTAGCGGCCTATTGCCAAGAATCCAATTAAGATGAAAGCCTTAATCAGTAATCATATAAAGAATATTGGCGGGTGGACCAGCTCCCGAAAAATTCTGGTTTTCGCAGTGGATGACTATGGCAATGTTAGATTGAACTCCAAAGCGGATCGCAATGCTTTGTTGGCTGAGGGAATGTCAAAGAAGTCGCGTTTTGACCTATACGACAGCTTGGAGTCCAAACAAGATTTGGAGGCACTTTATGAAGTATTAAACAGCGTTAGAGATAAACACGG
>CATMQD010000147.1 GCA_950073045.1 uncultured Flavobacteriales bacterium
TAACACTATCCTCACCAAAGCATCCATTGGGGTCGGTGTATTGATAATAAACAGTATGCGAACCGGGGCCTGAGGCTTGGGGGTCGAAAAACCCCTGATTATTTACAAAGGGCCCAGTCCAAGTTCCACCGCTCGGTGAGGCGCCATAATTAAGATCAATAAGCGCATTAGCATCACAGGCCAAAGTATCGGGCCCTGCATCTACTACCGTAAAGGGATGCTGATCTATGAAAATGCTATCCCTTTTTACACAACCTAGGCTATCACTAACTTCTAGAATGTAGATACCTGGAATTCCTAAGGAATCAACCACCGGATTAAGAATGGCCGGATCGGATAAAAAAGCGGTGTTCGGCCCTAGCCATTGAAAGCTTAAGGAGCCGGAACCTCCACTAATGGTGGCGTTAATCTGACTGCTATCAGTATAACAAACCGGACTTTGGGCATTAAGCTGAATGTTGATTATCGGCACTTGGATTAAGAAGCTCCCGGAATCGGCGCAAGTTTTGGCATCATTTACAAAAACATGCACCAAGGTATTGGCCGAGAGATTATTAATCTGAATAGTGCTGTTTGCGTTAATAGTGGAACTGCCATCGATCTGCCAAGCAAAATTAAAGGGTGTAGTACCCTGATTCGCATTAAGGTTCCAAGTGAAATCATCGCCTTTGCAAAGAGTGGTATCGTTTGGCACCTCCAATACCGGATAAGGGTTTACTTCTACTACTGTGGTATCGCTAGCATTAAAGCAACCATTGTCGATAGTGCTAATTAGTTGATAAGTACCAAAAGATTGAAAATCGATAATAGGCTGAAAGGAATTGGCATTAGTTCCAGATAGGTATGTCCAACCACTATTGGGAATTATTTGCCAAGTATAGCTTCTGCTGCCCAAGCTATCATTCACCAAAATCGGACTTTGAAGATTGGCCAGATTAATGGTCCCTAAACCACAAAAGCTTGTATCGGGTGGCAGGCTGATAGTGGGTTCGCCAACCACGCTCAGGTTTAAAGTATCGTAGGTGGATCCACAGTTATTATTGGCTTCAAATAACAATTGGTACTGACCACTACTGTGAAACTGAATTCCCAAAGCACTATCGCCCAGGCCGCCACTATTCAGGCTCCAGCCGTTGAGGGGCAATATCTGCCAATTTAAATCGGTGGTATCACAACTGGTAATCATCGGCTCGAGGTAGGCCAAATCTAAAATATCCCCGGTGCAGAGTGTGGAATCGGAGGCGCTGTAGTTACCACTGGAGACCTCATCTATGCAAATGGTTTTACTAATGCTATCGATATCGCAAAGCGAGGAGCCTGAAATAATCATTTTCACGGTATACACGCCAGGTTGATTAAAGCGTATCCGAATGCTATCACTGCCGATAATCCAAGAATTGGGATCGTTTAAGGTAGAGCGAAAGCCAGCAATACCTTGGGTTATAGTAAAGCTCGCCGGACTAATTTCCCACACACTATTGGTGGTGGAATCGCACACATAATCGCCATTGCTGCCCGAGAGATTTACCGTTCCGGGATCATAGCTAATATTAGCGCCTGGATCGGAAGTATTATATAGCGGCACGGCTACACCTTTACAACTATCAAAGGGCATAATAAAATCTGCGCTAGGCGGAGAGGATAGGGTGATGGGATCTAAAATCGGAGCACTTTGTCCACAGGGATTTTCGGCGATAAAACGCACGAAATAGGAGTTTCGATAAGTAGGAGTTTGGGCACCGCAAGAAGCATTTGTAAAAGAGTGACTAACTGTAGCAGGTGGTGGATGATTAAAAGTGAGGGTGGTGCTATCATCACTAAAAAACACCTTGTAAATGGTTCCTGGCGAGTTGTTAGCAAAGGAAGACAAGCTAAAACTTAGGCTCGCCGAACCCACATTAGGGTCGATGCAGATGCCATTGACACTCGAGCTAGTGCTTATTTGCGCGTTTGGAGAACTACCATAAAATATCTTGATGCTTTTAGAATCGCTAGCACAGCCGCCATTAAACAGGCTAAGATTAACCGTGTACATTCCTGGTGCAGTATAGCGATGACTCGTGGTATCCCAGCTGTTGCCGGTTTGTGCCGGACTGCCGTCCCCAAAATCTAAGCTGTAAGAAGAATAGCCTGCAGATAAGTTTTGAAAAAAGAAGATGTAATCATTATCGCTGGTGCAAATGGTGTAGACCGAGTCCCCATTAAAGTTTACGCGACTACCGCTGGCCGCAAAGTTTGCATCGGGTAAACTATCGCCTGCATTTACATTAAAACTATTACTACTTATTACCGCACCAGCAGCATAAACTTGCACTAGGGTATTAAAAACACCAGCCTGATTATAATTGGCATTAAATGGTCCATTCCCATTAAAACTAGCTGGATTGGCACCCGCTAAAGTCCAAACAATAGAGTCGAATGCCCCACCACTATAGTTAGCCTGATAGTTTACGGTTCCGTTTTGAGGTAAACATAAATCAATTTGCCCTCCGTTAATAGCCGGACTGCTAGTCACTGATAACTGCCCCCACCCTAGAGTAGGAAGCATTATAAGAGCCATTATGACAAGCCGGGGGTAGGCCATTTTTGTGTTTCGGAGGGTTGAAAACTAACACTTTAGCTAGGCCATGAAAATAAACAAAGCATTAGTCCCCACCTAGAAAAAGTGCTATCTTAAGACTAAGGAATAGTTTAGAACGCGTTAAATTTAGTTTCAATGGCTTAGGCATAAATCCCATCTCCTTTATTATACAGAAAATTAGGCATACTGCAAAAAAGACCAATTAAAAAGATCAAATTAAATCGGATGTCTGATTATAAATGATTAAAAAATGATAATAGGCAGTTCACTCTCTACCTTAGCTTTTAGATTTGATTTTGGTTAATGATGACATCCTCTTTCTAAGCTAAAGTTTAATCTAGCCCTCACGGGAGTGAAAGCGCTCGAAGTCTATCTTAAGTTAAAGGTATTCGAGGTCAAGGACTCTTTAAGCGTGCTACAAACTAATTAATGCGGTTTTTTCAAAAGTGCAATCTATATTTGTGGCGTATGAAAAGTCATCAGGATTCGGTTTAATGGGCAGGTGGTAGAACTTGGCTCTCGTCTTGAGGGTATTAAGGTACATCTGTCAAAATCTTAAATTAGGATATTAGTTTGGTTGTTTTATGATGACCAGATTAATACCTGTTTATCACCTCAATTTTATTTTAAAATCACTTTTGCTACTTTACAGCAAAGGCCAACTAAGTACCCTGCTTATCGGGCTGTGCTTAGTTATTAATATCGAATCATGACAAAAATAAATATTCAAATAAGAGAGTCTAATAAAGAGGACTTTAACAATATAATGATGATTGAAGAGCGGGCGTTTGGCTATAAAAAGGAAGCCCAATTGACAGCCGATTTATTGAAAGATAGTACAGCTAAACCGATACTTTCATTACTTGCTTTTAAGGAGGGTGAGGCTATTGGGCACATTTTGTTTACCAGAGTGTATTTGAACCAAATGGATGCGAATCAACCATTAATGCACATCTTAGCGCCCTTAGCCGTAATTCCTGAATTTCAAAAGCAAGGGATAGGAGGATTATTGATAAAAGAGGGGCTGCGCATATTAAAAAAATGGGGCAGTGAAGTAGTTTTCGTTCTCGGACATATGGACTATTACCCAAAGTTTGGCTTTATTCCAGATGCTAAAAAGATAGGGTTTTTAGCGCCGAACCCCATTCCAGATGAACATGCAGATGCCTGGATGGTTCAATCATTAAATCCTAAAGGAATTTTAATTGCTAAAGGGAAAATTATTTGCTCTAAGGAATTAAATAAACCAGAACATTGGCGCGAATAGAACGTAGCGAATAACAATGTTTAAAAGTCATAGCGGAGTGATTTCTTCGTCTATGGCTTTTTTTCATGATTCAAACTAGTGCTATTCTTATTGAACTCACGAAATCAATTTTAGGCTTGGTTCTAGCAGGATATTGGTCTTTGCTCAGAGAGCTTTTGGCAATTGTACCTCTGCGGATAAACAAAAAAAGGTGGGACATACCCACCTTTCCTAATACTAAATACTTGAATTAGCCGCACTTAGCATAGCCACAGCTCTTACATTTCAAACAGCCTTCTTCGTAAATTAAACCTTCATCATCATTACACTCCGGGCATTTCTTATCAGCGGCCACGGTACCATCAGGGATAAAGGTCTTTAAAGCCCTCGCCACCCCGGCAGTCCAAGTGTTAATGTAATCTTGATCGAGGTTTAGATTATTAATTAAATCTACCACATGCGGCAATGGCATATTATGGCGTAATACCCCAGAAATAAGCTTGGCATAATTCCAAAACTCCTTGCTAAATGAGCGCGATAAGCCTTCGATGGTAACATTATAACCTTGACTATCGCGGTAGCGGAAATCGTAGCGAGAAGGACCTTCTTCCTCTTTGCGACGGAGAATCCAACCACGACTCACATAAGATGGCAAGTTAAAAGCCTCCTCTGCTTTACCAGTGAATATCTCATAAGGACGATCATTTAGAGTACCTACTACCGCTAGCCAATCTTCCTTCTCATTTTTAAAGCGTAAAACTCGGGCTTCCAATACCTCAGGACGTGGCTCATAAGAATCGTTTTGCTCAGGACTATCCTTTTTAGAATCAGAGGAAACTAGTACCCCACTCCGCGACCCATCCCGGTAAACGGTAATACCCTTTAGGCCTCTTTTCCAAGACTCCAGGTAGATCTCCGCAACCTTCTCTAACTCTACATCACTAGGAAGATTAATAGTAGAGCTAATGCTATGGGTAGTATATTTCTGCACCACCGCTTGTAGCTGCACCCGCTGAATCCAGTCAATTTCATTGGCCGTCATGCCCGCATAAGGACTTTCGTCGATGGACTCTTTGCCGCTCACTTCCATCCAAGTTTTTAATTTCGGATGGTACACATCAAACTCTTCCCAGGCATCACCAAGTTCATCAATAAAAGTAGCCTTGGCATTATTAATTTGCTTCTCGTTTAATTTACGACGACGCTTATAGGACAGCATAAATGGAGGCTCAATGCCAGAAGTGGTTTGGGCTAGCATACTGATAGTACCGGTTGGGGCTACGGTGCTAATCGATATATTTCGACGACCATGCTGCATCATGCGATTGTACATATCTGGAAATTCGGCGGCCATCATTTGTACAAACTCCGAAGTATTTTCAATTGCTGGATCGAAACCTCCAAAAGAACCACGCTCGATACTCATGTCGATGGAGCTATCAAACTCACCTTCCATTTTGCAACGCATGATTTTATCAATCATCTCCAATCCTTGCTCATCATCAACACGCATTCCAAGGGCCGCAATCGCATCCGCCAAAGCGGTAAAACCTAAGCCCGTTCTGCGACCTTTTTTACCGGTATCATAGAGTAATTTCCAAAGGCGTAATTCGGTATCTTTTATATAATCAGGCTCGGGGTCGGCCTTTACTTTATTTAGGATTGTGGTAATATGCTCCAGTTCTAAATCCACTAAATCGTCCATTAAACGCTGACATTCATAGGTGTAAGCGTAGAATTTCTCGAAATCGAATTCGGCCTCTTCGGTAAATGGATTATCCACAAAAGAGTATAAGTTCAAGGCCATCAAGCGGCAGCTGTCGCCACCTTGCATGGCAATTTCGGAACAAGGGTTGGTGCTTAAGTTTTGGAATTCTGGGTAAACTGAAGAGGTAGAATAATGGTGCTGACGATCCCAGAAAATCAAACCTGGCTCGGCGGTATTATGAGCACATTTTATAATCTCATCCCAAAGCTCGCGCGCCTTTATCGTTTGGCGCACCTCTGGCTCATTAGAATCTATCGGCCAACGCTGAGTATAGTCGGTATCTTTTGCAACCGCCTCCATAAATTCATCGCTAAGGCGGAGGGAAATATTAGCGCCAGTTACCTTAGATAAATCTTGCTTAATGCTAATAAAATCCTTCGCGTCTGGGTGGGCGATGTCGATCGTAAGCATAAGGGCACCACGACGACCATTTTGTGCTACTTCGCGCGTGGTGTTACTAAAGCGCTCCATAAAAGAAACCGCTCCACTTGTAGTACCGGCAGCATTATTTACACTTTGGCCAGATGGGCGCAAGGTAGAAATGTCGATACCTACCCCACAACGACGTTTAAACAGCTGGGTTAACTGCTCATCGGTATGCATAATCCCCGAATAGGAATCATAAGGAGAAGGCATTACCACGCAGTTGGAAAGGCTGGCGATGCGGTAAGGGTGTCCCAAACCGGCCATTACTGAGCCTTGAGGAATGATGTATTTAAAGTCGGAGAAGAACTTCATTATCTGCTCTTCATCCAAAGGTTTGCGGCGCTGACCATAATCCGAAAGCTCCGATACAAACATGCTCCCCTTTTCCTTTTCGTAGAAAGCTTCGATTCGTGCAAACTCGGCCGCCATTCTTCGATGGGTATCGGCGGGAGTTTTTTCTATAAATCGACCTTGTTGATCTTGAACAGCATACTTGGCCATCCAGGTTGTTGCGGCAAGTTCATCGCCATTAAAATATTCGAGGGCAGCAGTGCGCACCTCCTCGGCGGAAAAACGCTCCACCTGTTCTATAGATTCTTGAGTTTCGGTATATGACATGCAATTGGGCTTAGAATGAATCTAATTTCGAAAAAGCAGAGGGTGAAAAGGCCCAAATTGCATTTGTGTTTTACACAAGAGCGGTTGATAACCGAGCTCAATTTTGAGCAATCTCGCTACTGTAAAGGCTTAACCACGGAGCCGTGACTTTATTCACAGGCCATGTTAATTTACTGATAATAAAGCTATAAACACAGCGAGCCTATTACAGACAAGGCTTAAGCCTCAAAAAACGACAAGCAGCTGCAAGCGAATAATTTGCAAGCTTACCTTAAAGTGAAGGATGAAATGGCCAAGGCAATGAATTCGTCTTTATTAAAAAGGAAGAACAAAAAATAATGCCCTTTTATTGAGTAGTAAGACTGTGATTAAGCACTAAGGTATCACCTAAGGGTTGCAGGCTTAATCGCTCGCTAATTCCCGAATAATTATTGGGATCTTCCACACTCCCCTTCATTCTAAGATAAATTGAATTGAGCCACTGATTAGAGCTTTCATTAGCCGCTTCACCGTAAACACTAAACTCTATTTTGGGCGCTCCATTAATTTCCACGAAGCGCTTCCAGGGTAAGGTCGGCTCATACACCATTTTTAATTTCCCTTCAGAATTGATGTAGGACAAGGAATCAATGCGAGTGTAAACCACCTCCGATTCTAGCGAATACTCCACAAAGGTTTTCTGTTCATCTTCATCATCACTACAAGAGCTAAGGAATAAGGCCATGGCAAATACTAATAGCAGATTCTTTTTCATAGGATTTCGAAATTTTGCGCGATGCTATAAAATCAAATGTAATAAACCTAAAAAGCAATTTCAAATCAAAGCAGCGCCATGGCCTCCAAGCGCTTTTTAATTTCCCGGTGATCTCGCCAAAACTGATCCTTAATTTTCTGAAAAACAGCATCGAAGTGGGGATGTGAATGAAGCTGCTTAATTAAGGGCTCTTGCTCCAACAAGAGAAACCACGATTGAAAGTGATCTTCTTGAGAAAATTCCTTTAGATATTTAATAGCCTGATCTGTATCTCCTTTATAGGCCTCGCGTACCGCCAAATGAGCCGATTGGTATTTGGAAGGAGTTTTTTCGCAATATTCGACATAGTCGGCAAACAAGCTATCGGCTTTCGCCGGATGGCCCATCATACCATATACGTGAGCAATTTTGGCATTTTCATGCAGATATAGATCCAAGCCTGCGCCTTCGCGATATTGGACTAGTTTTTTGAAATAGAAATAAGCACTATCGAACTGCTCTTTGGCATAATATACTTTCGCTAAATCTTGCAGGATATCCATTCGACTGGTGTCTGTATACCAAAGCTTTTGCAATTTAGTACTAGCTGCCGACCAGTCATTATCAATAGATACTTGTACGAAAATCTTTAAATGGGGTGAATAGTAGTTTTTAGGATAATAGGCCAGGGATCGGTTTACATAATGCAAGGCTTCTTTAAAAAACCCTGCTTGAACCAAGGCATTACTCAATTGCAAATAGCTGTAGCTGCTAGTAATGCTATCTCTACCAATGGCATCTAGGCGCACGCCTTTTAATGCATATTCGAGGTATTTTCCGGTATTTGGATCATGATAGGCGTAATAATCCGAAAGCATATGAATGGCCGCCACCGAATTAGGATTATACTCCAAGGCCTTTTCCAAATGCGGCAAGGCCAAACGGTAATCTGCCACTTGCAAATAATAACAAGCCTTGGCGATTAAACTTACATCTGATTTAGAATCGTATAAAAGCGCCTGATCCGAAAATTTATTGATCTGCTCGGTATAGGATTTCTCCTTATGGTTTAAATCGAGGAGGTAATAAGCAATCGCCATATCGGCATAAGCCAATGCAAATTTGGGGTCCTC
>CATMQD010000148.1 GCA_950073045.1 uncultured Flavobacteriales bacterium
CGGCTTTAGCGCCATCGATAATCCCTTTTTCCATTTCCATTAAAATAGAATCGACGCGATAATAATTACCGGCGCTTTGATAAGCCACTGCCATCTGGCCGCAGCCTTCAAACCATACATTATCGCGGTCCTCATCAAAACAATAACCTTCTAGCCATTTACGGCTGGCCATAGAGAAAGGATTATTTCGGTATTTATCCGCATTTTGAAGGGTGTATGCTGGGAAGTTTTCAAAGGCACAAAAGGCCCAAGGGTGCAAATCGAGGGCATGCGGAAAGGGCGCCCAACCGGTGTGAATACTTTGTTGGCTCGAATCCCATCTTTCGGCGCTTAAAAACTGTAATAGATTTGCATGAAAATCATCGTAACCAGGGAGGGCATTGTAGGCGTCGATCATACCTTCACTCACCAAGATATTATTGGGGACATTGCCATCGAAGCCCGCAATTAGAGCGCCATTGGCCCTTTGTAGTTTTCGTAGCCATTCTTCTAAAGCGATTTGAAGGTCCTGATATTTCGCAGATCCCGTTCGGGCCTGGTAATTATTGAGTGCAATTAAGAGCCAAGCATTATCGCCCATCCATTGATGTTTACGAACCGGATTACCGCTCCAATGTCGGAATTGATGAAAACCCCCAGAATCTGCTAAGAACTCCGATTCTAATCGCGCATTGAAAAAATCGAAAATGGCTTCCGCCTGAGGGTAGTCACCATAAACTTGAAAAACCATCGCCGCTAAGGCATTGTCGTAAAGAGAAACCGGACAGCTATCGCAAGTAGGAATTAATCCATTGCTTAATTGATTTTCGTAGAACCAAGCTTTAATCCCACTTTCTTCAAAGCTATAGCTGGGAGTGTGGTCGGCTTTGTTTTCTGCCTTTCGGCAAGATAATAGCCCGATGCTAAGGAAACAGAAGAGTACAAACTGATGGATTTTCATTTAGGGCCGCATTCTTTATTAATCAGCTTTTGGTAATTAAACAAAACAAAGCATGACCCACAAAAAACAAAGTGAACATTTATTGATTAGTCAAAAAAAACCGTAGAATTGACTGTAGAGCAAGGTGAGAAAAAGGCTATGAACTGGATGGATAAGCAAATCACTAAGCATTAAATTTAAGCAAATGGAAGAATTAAATTCTAATCAATCTTCATTCATCTTGTATACCACCCATAATGGGGATGTAAAAGTGGATGTCTTGCTTCAAGATGAAACGGTGTGGCTTAGCCAAAAAGGGATGCAAGAACTTTTTGGTAAAGCGAAGCAAACGATCAGTGAGCACATCCAAAACGTGTTTAGGGAGGGGGAACTCCAAGAAAATTCAGTTGTCCGGAAATACCGGACAAAGCCGATGATAAGAAACAAGCCAATGAGGACCCTCTGGAGCATGGGCTAAAATTAATCAAAGCTGCGGCTTCTCTTTGCTCTAAAAATTTTTAAGCTGTGCCAAACGATGATAAGGAGAAAGGGCGCCAGGAGCAGGATGCTTTGCCAATCCATTTCTCCCTTTAGCATAAAGATTATTCCGCCTAAAACTAGGCTAAAGCATATTAACAGAAGTCGACTGGCATACTGATGGAGCTTAAAAATACCACGTAGGGAATAGACTAGAAAAAAGGCAGTTAAGAGGCTTAATGGGAAGAGGTCAGAATTGAGGATCACATAATAGGTAGCCCCAATATTAATAGTGCTTTTTAGATCGAGAAAACCAAAACCGAGCTTAAAGCTGAAGAGCAGAAAAGTGATAGTAGCCAGGGCTCCAAGCCAAATTAGTTCTTTAGCCCAAATCTTTAAATGTTTCATGGCAAGTCTTTTTCCATTAGGTGAAGGTCGAAACCGGGCGCCCAAAAATCGACTTCCACTAATTTTAAGCTAAAGCCCATTGGCTTGGAGGAGCGAAAGTACTTCTTGATGATCACGGTCCTTATATTTCCGAATTATAGGGGTCATAAGCCTCTTTGCTTCCTTGTTGATAATAATCCAATTAGGGTTTTAATCATGCTTAGGATTTTTAGCATATTAAAGCCATTTACTACAAATCTAGCATTGATCTATATTCATTCTTGGCCTTAAATTTGCAATCAAAACCTACAAAGGCCTTCAAAATCTCTAATCCGCGCTGTATTTCTAAAGCGCATTTTTAGTCGGCCGCAATCTCAATGGGGGCAAGCCAAAGCGCAGCCGACTAAAAAGCACCTGAGAAAAAATAAAAAGTACCTGAGGAAATTTAAAAAGTACCTGTGCTTTTTACCAAAAGTACCTGTGGTTTTCACTTTATGCTGGCCAGCAAGTGAATAGACGCTGGTGCGCAAAGCAGTTAGTGTAGGCCAGTAAAGCTTAAGTACAAGCCTACAAAAGATTGAATAGTGTTGAGGAAAATTTGAGCACTAAGGACTAATCTAAATCTTGGTATGCTCCGAAGTCTAAAACTCTCGCCATTTAGGGCTATTCCTGCTGCAGCCAATGAAATTCACCATTCTGCCAGTAAATAAAACCACCACCACAGGCTTCACGGAGATGCAGGTAAAGCGCATCGTATTCTAATATTACTTTTTCACTTTCGGGAACTTCCTTAAAATCGCGATAGCCATCCACATAATTGGCCCAAAGCACGTTGCCTGCCGATGCCTTTTGGAAAACTTGCGCCCATGAATAGTCACTTAAATTAAAGGGATCATTCTCTTTACCGAGCCAGTGAAGCTGCCGTTTTTCACCTTCATTTATATAGATGAGCTGCACCTGCCCAATACTGTCTTTAACCAGGAATGCCCAGTCCGAAATGCCATCACCAAAAAAATCGCCCTTCACAAAGCTGGGGGCCTCCGCAGGAAATAATTGGTAGCCCTCTAATTCAGGGATTTGTGAAAAGTCTTTTTCCCATAGTTCTTCGAAGGAGGGATTAAGACTGTAAAGGTTAAATAGTAAGAGTAATAGATAAGACATAGCGTCTACGGGGAGATGGTTTAAAGATCCTCTGAAATTAGAAAATCTAGCCTTACATTTAAAAGTGTTTTTCCCATTCTGTTCAGGCTTTTAGGATACGGATTCCTTTTCCTTCTTTGGGATAATCAGATTTCCCTGCCAAATGCCGATCCCAATAAAATTTAAGATAATTAACCAAAGCAGTATACTTGAGATATGCTCTAGGTAGGTCGGAATTTCAAAGAAGAGCATACCCAGAGGAAATAAGAAGAAGCTTATCGCCCAAAGTAGTTTCAAGATGTCCAAATAGCCAATCCTAGGCTTCTTTATAAACCAGAATATATAGGTGCCACTATAAATAATAAGGAATGATAAGGCGAAATAAGGATAATTCCAGTCCTCTGCTAGCAAGCCCCATAGGTCGATTAAACCCAATAAATGGGAGGCTATATAAGTGCCAAACATAATACGCCAGTAAATAGTACCTACGATACTGGCGTGACTGAGAATCATTATTAATCCAAATATCAGACTAAGCGAGATTCCTAGCTGAAATAAGGCGTATAGATCATCTATCATTAAACCCAGGAGGGTGGAAATAGCGGCGATAATCAGACCAATAAGATTTTTTAAAGTGAGCATTTAGTGACCTTTTGGAATGGATTAAGCTATTGCTTTTTGATAAACCCTATTATTGGGGTGACCGGGATCCCGAGCATCGGCAAGTAGCCTAAAGTTATTTCGTATTAACAATTCCACCGATTTTACATTAGCATGATGGGTATAGGCTTCCAAAACCTCAATTCCGAGTTTAGAGCTTGCAAAGTCCTGAACCAGATTAAAGGCATTTTGCATTAGACCTTTCCCTTGATGGGCAGGCATTAAATCGTAACCTAGTTCGGCCTTTTTACGGTTTTCCGAAAAATTCCATAGACAGATACTGCCTAGCATTTCATGTTCAGCTTTTGGTCGAATGGCCCAGTAATACATCTGCTTGTTAGCAAAGCCAAGCTCTATTTTATCGATAAAAGCTAAGGCAGATTCCAGATCTGGAGCAGAAGAACGACTGAGGTATTTATTAATCTCCGCATCGCTACGCAGATAGGAGATGGCCTTCCAGTCGCTAGTCTGGAGGCGATCGAGTACAAAACTATGGCCCTGTAGAATGGGAAAGGATTCCTGATTCATTTGCCGCTAATATCGCAGGAATCTCTAAAACCAAAGCTCTAGAAAAAGAAAACCCTAGGCTTGTAAAAAAACCTAGGGTTGTTATTATGGATTCGCTCTCTTGCGTCAAAGAGCTCTTTAATCAACAAGGAGTAATTGTTTATGCTTGAATATTCATGCTTTAAAACCAGTCGCCATAATCCAGCAGATTCAAATCTAGCGTCTAGCGTCTAGCATCTAGTATCTCTCAAAATCTTACTCCACCCAATCCGCAATAAAAAGATTGGTATTACGAGTACCGCCATTATTACGGTTAGAAGAGAAAATCAATTTGTTGCCATCAGGACTAAACATGGGGAAGGCATCGAATTGCTCATCGAAGGTAATTTGCTCTAAACCGCTACCATCTACATTAATCATAAATAGGTTAAATGGAAAACCACGCTTGGATTTATGGTTAGAGCTAAAGATGATTTTCTCCCCACTAGGGTGGAAGAACGGTGCCCAGTTGGCATTACCAAGGTCGGTTACCTGCTGTAAATCGCTACCATCTACATTACAAACGTATAGTTCCATATCGGATGGCTTTACCAAACCACGATCTAAAAGGCCTTTGTACTCAGCTTTTTCTTCTTCGCTTTGTGGACGAGAAGCACGGAACACCAATTTAGTTCCATCGGGTGAGAAGAATGCACCACCGTCATAGCCTAGTCCGCTGGTTACCTGCTTTTGATCGGAACCATCTAAATTCATGGTCCATAATTCTAAATCTCCCGAACGGGTAGAGGTAAATACAATCTTATCGCCATTTGGAGAAACTGTAGGCTCAGCATCGTAACCCGGAGTATGGGTTAAAGTATCTAGGATATTTCCTTCAAGGTCGGCCACAAAGATGTCGAAGTCTTCATAAATCGGCCATACATAACCTTCTTCTTTACCGGGTTCCGGCGGACAAGCAGAGTCGCCTAAATGGGTAGATGCGTAAATGATGGTAGTATCTCCGGGTAGGAAATAGGAGCAAGTAGTACGACCTAAACCCGTAGAAATCATTTTAGGACGATTGTTAATGAGATCGTCTTCCGCAATATTGAAGTAGAAAATCTGGTCACAGTCCACTTTCCAACCGGCATGATTACTTTGAAAAACCGCCATGCTATTATCAAAACTAAAATAGGCTTCGGCATTGTCGCCACCATCGGTAAGCTGACGGATATTAGCGAGGTGTTTCTCCCCTTCATAGGCGAGCTTAAGTTCGGTATTGCTTTCTTCTACCGCAGTGCTATCGCTACTTTGAGCATCGCTTTCGCTAGATGGGGTGGGGTTTTGACAGGCGGTAAAAAACAAAGCGCCTACGAAGATACTACTGAGGATTTTTACTCTCATTATGTTTGGTTTTAGTGGGGACTGGGTCGTAGCCCGATGTGCCCCAAGGGTGACATTTAGATAATCTTTTTATTCCAAGCCAGGTTCCTTTTAGCGGTCCCCAAATGCGAATGGCCTGTACGGCATATTCGGAGCAAGTGGGGCTGTGGCGACAGGCACCGGGCGTTAGCGGCGAAATTAAATATTGGTAAACACGCACCAAAAGGATAAATGGCGCACTTAGTATTTGTTTAAGAATAGTAATCACCGCCCAAGGTTTAGCTTTTTAGGCTATAGCTACTTCCATCCTTACCGTCTTTAAGCTCAATGCCATTAGCCGCTAATTGATCGCGGATGGTATCGCTTAAAGCGAAGTTGCGGTCGGCCCGCGCCTGATTTCGAAGCTCAATTAGAATTTGAATAACTACTTCTAATTTCTCAGAACTTTGATCAGCATGGGCGATATCCTCCAATCCTAAAACTTCAAAAATGAAAGCTTGCATGCTTTCTTTAAGCAGATTAAGATCAGCGTCGCTAAGGCCGCTGTTATTGTCTTGGCGAGAATTGATGTATTTAGCGGCTTCAAACAGCTGACTAATTAAAATCGGGGTGTTGAAGTCGTCATTCATGGCTGCATAGCAATCGTTCCTCCAGGCAGAAACCTGAAAGTTTGCACCGCTACCAGCTTCCAATTGCTGTAATTTATTCCAAGCCGACATTAGTCTTAAATAACCTTTTTCGGCCGCCATTAGAGCTTCAGAACTAAAGTCGAGCTGCGAGCCATAATGGGCCTGCATCATAAAGAAACGCGCCACCGTCGGGTGGAAACCTTTCTCTAATTTATCGGTATCCCCTGTAAATAGTTCTCTGGGACTAAGGGTATTACCGGTGCTCTTGCTCATTTTTTGCCCATTTAAGGTCAGCATATTACCGTGCATCCAAACCCTTGGGCCTTTATGTCCGGTTCCCGCTTTATTTTGGGCAATTTCACATTCGTGATGAGGGAACTTCAAATCCATTCCACCACCGTGGATATCGAATTCTTCCCCTAAATATTTGGTGCTCATTACCGAGCACTCTAGGTGCCAACCTGGGAAACCTACGCCCCAAGGCGAGTTCCAGCGCATGATATGTGAAGGACTGGCATTTTTCCAAATGGCGAAGTCTAAAGGGTTTTCCTTTTCACTTTGCGCATCTAGTTCGCGAGTTCCGCTTAGTAGCTCGTCAATTTTACGACCACTAAGCTCTCCGTAGTTTTCGGTTTCGCTGTATTTATTTACATCGAAGTAAACCGAGCCGTTTTTCTCATAGGCTAAACCGGCATCTATGATCTTTTTAATCATGTCGATTTGCTCTACAATATGTCCAGTGGCAGTAGGCTCTATGCTCGGCGGATAGGTGTTAAACTTGTTTAATACCTCATGGAAGTTGATGGTATAGGTTTGCACAATTTCCATCGGTTCCAATTGCTCCAAGCGCGCTCTTTTGCTAATCTTATCCTCACCTTCGTCGGCATCATTCTCTAAATGCCCGGCATCGGTAATATTGCGTACATAGCGCACTTTATAGCCTAGGTGTTTTAGGTAACGATAGACCATATCGAAGGAAATAAAGGTGCGGCAATTGCCCAAGTGAACTTCGCTGTAAACGGTAGGTCCACAAACGTATAATCCCAAATTAGGGGCGTTTAGGGCAGTAAACTTTTCCTTTTTACGACTAAGGGAATTGTAAATCTTTAAGTCGTTTTCCTCGTATAAGGCCATGATCGTTTTTTTAGGCTCCGAAATGAGTGTCTAAATTAATATAGTCGAGGAAGTCGCGTTTTTTCTCTTCCTCCTGAAAGCTACCACCAAACTCGGCTGTTACGGTGCTGCTTTCGATATCGCGAATACCACGCGAGTTCACACATAAGTGCTTGGCATCAATAACACAAGCTACATCGTCGGTACCCAATGCTTCCTGCAGGGCGGCCACAATTTGCTTGGTCATTCGCTCTTGTACCTGTGGGCGCTTGGCGAAATAATCCACAATACGGTTCATTTTACTAAGTCCGATTACGCGTCCTTTAGAGATATAAGCCACGTGGGCGCGACCAACAATCGGTAAAAAGTGGTGTTCGCAGGTAGAGTACACTACAATGTTTTTCTCTACCAGCATTTCGCCGTAGTTGTATTTATTTTCAAAAGTGCTGGCACTAGGCTTTCGGTCGGGATGTAGGCCGCCAAAAATTTCCTGTACAAACATCTTTGCTACTCGCTTGGGAGTTCCTTTTAGGGAATCATCCTCCAGGTCTAAACCTAGAGTGTCCATAATTTTCTCGAAATGATCCTGAATGATGGCGATTTTCTCGGCATCAGCCATGTCAAAGGCATTGGCCTTCAGGGGAGTTTCGATGTTTCCGTTTGAGATATGTAGATCTCCCTGTTCGTCGGAAGAATCAACTTTATTTTCAGTGTTCACTGTCAATGTATTAGGCTACGCCGGGCGTAAACAATTGAGCCGGCAAAGGTAATACAATTCGCGACTGGATGAGGTTTAGGATATCATAGGATTTTATAGTTCATAGAGAGCTTATTGATGCTGAATGCCCAAGGCAAAAAAAAGGAGACTAATGGCTCAGTCTCCTTTTTCTATTGGTTTTGGGAATTAATCCATTTCGCCATCTAAATAGGGCGCGCCACTATTTAGTAGAATGCTGTAGAAATTATCCAGCTCTTTATTGATGCGTTTAATTTCCGTTTCTAGCGGTAGGCGCTCCTGATTAAGGATGCGTAAGTTTTTACGCTGCTCGCCAGTGGGTGCGGAACTGGTAGAGTAAGAATTCCAAATGGCGGAATTTAATCGATCCGAAAGTGATGGCTTGGTTTCGAAATAATGCTTAGCGCGAATTTTATCGCCATTAAGCTTAAGATCTACCTGAGCAAGGTCATCTTCTAATTTTTGCAAATCATTTAAAATGGTGAGCGGCGCACCCGGAGTATTACGGGCAAGTGCTTTTAGCTCAGTCGCACGTTTTTGCAATTTAGAATGCAATTCG
>CATMQD010000149.1 GCA_950073045.1 uncultured Flavobacteriales bacterium
AAAGGTGGCTAGACTGCAGGTATATTCCACTTTGCAGAAAGTCTCTAGAGTAGTTGATCTTGGGAAGAGTGGATTGCAGGTACTCTTGCTTATCGTGGGTATAACGAATTTCCAAACCCATTAAGCCCTTAAATATCAGGCGAGTGATATAGCGGATGCGCGGACTCATGCTGGTGGTGTACAACAAGATCATAGCACAAAGATATTGCTTCACAGGCGACCTTCATCGCTATAGCTATAATATGATTCGCTGGTAATAATAATGTGATCTAAAAGTCGGATTAAAAGCACTTCGCCAGAGGATTTCATTTGGCGGGTAAGGTTATCATCGGCGGAGCTGGGATGGGGAGTTCCGGCGGGGTGATTATGGGCGATGATAATGCCGGTGCTTTTGAGTTCTAGGGCAATGCGGAATACCTCGCGGGGATCGGCAACCGTGCCGCTTAGTCCACCTTTACTAATGCGCCGCTGCCCTACCAGGTGATTGCGGTTATTGAGGTAGAGGGCCCAAAACTCCTCATGATTTAAATCGGCCAAATGAGGCCTAAGCACTGCCGCGGCGTCACCACTGCTGGTTAAGGATTTTCGTTTTAGAGCGCCTGCTAGTTCCTTGCGTCGCCCCAACTCAAAGGCGGCTGAAAGTCGTACGGCTTTAGCAAGCCCTACTCCATTAAAGCTTTGCAGCTCTTGAAGACTTAAACGCGAAAAAGCAATTAGATTATGATCTACCGTAGCTAAGATTCTTTTGGCGAGGTCCAATGCCGATTCTTTAGCATTGCCACTTCCTAGTAATATCGTTAGCAGCTCAGCATCACTAAGACTGCCCGCGCCTTTACTGAGCATCTTTTCACGTGGTCGATCATCTTCCGACCAAGACTTTATGCTTCTTCTGTATTCAGTTTCCATAATTCTTGGCGGAAAATAAAAAGGGCCCCCGAATTAACAGGAGCCCTACACGTTTATAAAACGCTTAATATCGTTCGACTAGCTTTTAGCCGCTTGCACATTGATTTGTAATTCGAGGCTATTGTCGATTACATTCTCTTTAGCAATGTCAGCAAACTCGGTAAAAGAGGTAGAGCGGAAACGTACATTCCACTGGCTACGATCGAGCACCACATCAGAGGCATTAAAGCTTACATTGTTATCGTCTACGCTAATTTTAGCGTCGAAGGTGATGCTCTTGGTTTCACCACGAAGGCTTAAGTTACCAGTTACACTGTGTGTAGCAGCTTGTGCACTATCTCCAGCAGGATCAATGGCATTAACCTCGGTAATTTCGAATTTGGCAGTTGGGAAAGTATCTACTGCAAAGAAGTCTGCACTTTTTAGGTGACCTTCTAATTTAGCTTTCCACTCCCCTTCTAAATCACTATTGTTGATAGTGTTCATGTCGATAGTAAAGCTTCCACCTACAAGTTCACCGTCTTTTACCTTAAACTCTCCTTCACTTACTTGTAGAGTTCCTGTATGCTCATCACTAGAGAAAGTTTTGTAGCCTCTCCAAGAAATTTCATCGGCGTCGGTTAATACCGCGTATGATTGGGCTTCTGCTGATTTGGTTTCGTCAACTTGCTTTGCGTCTTCTGCTACTACATTAGCTTCTGGAGCAGAATTATTACAAGCAGCCATTAAGCCTGCAGCTAGACCGATGGATAAGAGTTGTTTTGTGATTTTCATTTGGGCGTTTTTAGTATTAATGTTTAAACACTGAACAAAAGTATGATAAAGAATAAACCTGTCAAAATGTACTTTGTTCATTTTTATAAAAATATCAGGTATTGTGGCGGTGCTCCTCTAAAAGGCGTTTTTGGTAAAAGAATGCTGGAATTAGGAGCATCATCAAAACGGGGTTCATCACCAATCTATGCAAATGGCCTATTAGGGAGCTTAAACCTTCTGGTTGGGATAAAAACAAAACTATATAAAGCGGTACCAGGATAAATAGACCAACCATTAAAACCATTAAGGCAAAGCGTAAATAGCGTTTTTCGGGGAATAGGGCGCCGATGAGGGCCATTGCAAATAGGTCGTTTAGTATATAACGAAAAACCTTGTTGACGGAAAAAACCCAAGGATCAACATCAATATAATTACTGGAATAAGCCAAGTCCTCTGGAGCCTTAAATTGAATAAGGTGGTAAAAGTCGAGATAATGCTGAAAAAAGTAAACCAGAAAAAGACCCAAGGCTCCCGTTAGGAGCAAAGCAATCCGCTTAGGACTCTGCAGTATCTCCTTGAGCATCGGTACTTTTTTTAAGTTTAGGTTTGGTTTTTCCGTTCCAGCGCATTACCCAGAAATACCATAAAATTAGAATAGCCACGTAAAGTACGGCGGTGAAACCATATTTATGGAAAAAGTGGAATCCACGCCCGTCGAATTCCACGTTAAGCAAACTAAGGAGCATCAATCGACCGATATTGGCTAGATGAATAAAGAGTAAACCCGAAGGAATAAAGATGAGGGTATTTAGCCATTTGCCTCCAAAACCAATAACAAAGGCAATAAAAAGAATCATGATGTTAAGTCCATTACACCCTTCCTCTACCGAAATAGCGTATTGAGCATTAAGCCATAAGCTATCATAAGTCTGTTCTTCTTCATTGGCCCAATTGAGGTGATCATCTTGGGTAACCTCGGCATCATAACCAAAAATATTGGCGGTAGATGCACATTGGTAAGTCACCCATCTTGTGGCTGGATCTAATGATTGGGCTTGGTCGTAATTGGAAATGTATAGGCCATATAGTGCGCTGCCAATGAGATAGACCCCTAAAAAGCGCAGTAGGAAAAAAATGGTTGGCTTAAATTCTTTCCACATTATAAGTCGTAATAACGATTAAAAAGCTCGGTTCGTAAACCAAAGATAAAGACTAGGTCACGACCTTGATACATGGGAACATTTCTAGAAGACCGCTCGGGCTCGAATTCTCTGTAACGGAAACCCCCTTCAACTTTTAAGCCACTGGCTGGATTAAGTACATAGGCCAGTCGTAAATGGGTGTAGTAATAATTGCCGGTATTGCCTTGGGCAATTTCATTACCTAAATCTTGTACTCGGGTTTCATACGATTGATACACATCAGCGCCCCAATTGGTCCGCGTATCATCATTACCGGTTAGTCCGTAGGTAAATTGAAAATCGACCTCCCAGCGACCTTGTTGATAGACATTTTGAAAGATAAGCTCATGAAAATTAGCGCCCCAAGGGTGAGCTAGTGGGCTGCCATAATGGGCATAATTTGTAAGTACCACTCGGTGCGAGTAGGTATACGGTCGTACGGCATTGTATTCCAATCTTTGGAATAGACCTTTAATGCCCCAGGCATTGTAATGCTTTAAACCTATTTGCCATCCAAACTTATTGGTCCAATCTCCCTCCCCGCCTAAAATGGCAGAAATTCGAAATTCATCGAGCACAAATTGGGCGTAAGCAACCCGGCCATCATTAAACTTATAAGCGGTATTAGCCCCCATAAGAGCATTTCCATTTCTGGAGCCAACAGCAAATTCTACCGGGCGGTAAAAAACGACAGGATTTAAAAAGCTTACATCAAGGGCTTGTTGCTGAGTGGTATCACCATATACAATAGACTCAAATATGGCGAAGTTCCATCGTTTAGTGAGGTTCATGCTCAGGTAATGAGAGCTTAGATACTTCTTAGCCAAAACCCCTTCAGTTACCTGTGCATCTCTTCTTGGATCGTATAATTGCGCCCAGAGGTTTACATACTTAATGCGCCAAACATCGGTTTCAATTCTAAAAAAGGGATAAGAGAAACTTGCATCCGATAGTAAAAGTGAGCGGTGACCTTCACCAAAAAAATTCCGGCCCTGACCAGCGGTGAAGTTGAAGAATTGATTGGGTCGGTAGCTCACTTCCCCTTCAAAATAGGTGTAATCATAAGCACCTTCACCAAATCCACGTAACAGAGAACTTTGTCCGGGAATAACCCTTCTCAAACTTCCGTAGCGCATCATATAGTTTGCGAAGCGAGCTTGGTTTTCTAGGAATACCGATTTAAAAGTGAGCTTTTTACCGATTCTACCAGAGACATTATAACCTCGAGTATTTATAAAGCGGTAATCTTCTGCCTCTTGATAACCATATTGTAAGTTCACCACCGGATCTACCGTAAAGGCAAAATCATCGTTTTCAATATGCACAAGGTTCTCATGCCAAAGCTTTCGGTTAAGCCAAGAGCCTGGTCCTTTTGCAAAGCTGGGCTTAGATAGGGTATCAAGTATCCCCCGGTTAAAGGGTCGAACACTGGTATGCACTTCGGGATAGCCTGAATAAATGAGCGCATCCTCTTGCAAATTAGCAATTGCATTAAGGTTACGATACTGATACTGAGCCTGAAGGCCCAAGGATAAGAGGCAGAAGAAAGCTGCCCTAAGCATTATTTTCATTGAGCTGAAGTCTGTAAATCTAGACTTTCAAAGATGGAGTTTTTACTGATATACTCCGGTACAATTGCCTTTAAAGAAGAAACAAGATTCAAATTATCATTGCCTTTATGGGCGGTTTGTAAACGATCCAAAGACATTAATAATTGAGAATACTTAAGCGTATCCGTTTGAGCAATCATAATCTTCTTGTGGTGCGTAGGCAGCGTATTTTCTTTTCCCGTTAATAATTCCTCGTAGAGTTTCTCGCCTGGACGAAGACCAACTTCCACAATCTCAATGTCTTTGCCCAATTCTAATCCAGAGAGTTTCACCATTTTCTTAGCGAGGTCGTAAATTTTAACCGACTCTCCCATATCAAATACGAAAATCTCTCCCCCTTTACCCATCGAACCGGCTTCTAGTACCAAGTTACAGGCTTCGGGGATCGTCATAAAGAAACGAGTAATATCGCGATGGGTTACCGTAATCGGACCGCCTTTTGCAATTTGCTTTCTAAACACAGGAATCACCGAACCATTAGAGCCCAGTACGTTTCCGAATCGAGTAGTAATAAATTGAGTTTGACAATCCATCTGCTTGCCTAAGCTTTGCGTATAAAGCTCGGCAGTACGTTTGGTGGCTCCCATTACATTGGTAGGGTTTACCGCTTTATCCGTACTTACCATTACGAATTTCTCCGCTTTAAACTCTACTGCTAGATCGGCAATATTCTTAGTACCTAAAACATTCACCCCTACTGCTTCGTAAGGATTGTCTTCCATTAAAGGAACATGCTTGTAAGCCGCGGCATGAAATACGATATCTGGTTTAAATACATCGTAAACACGACGCATTCTGCGATAGTCGCGCACATCACCGATAACACAACTCGCCTGATCATTAAAGTTCTTAAACTTACCTTTTAATTCCAGCTCCAATTCATAAAGGGCAGATTCTGCTTGATCTAAAAGAATTACTCGCTCGGGACTGTAGTGCAAGCACTGGCGCACAATTTCACTACCTATAGATCCTGCAGCACCAGTAACTAAAACCCTTTTGCCTCTTAATTCGCGACTAACATTCTCGCTATCGAGCATAATAGGCTCACGCTCCAAAAGGTCTTCAATTCGAACGGCTTTAATCTGCTTAGTACTTAATTCACCTTGAATCCAATTGCTTACTGGTGGCACTACTTTAACCTGCAGGTTTTGTTGTAAACACTGGTCAACTATTTGGTTTCTCCGCGCGCCCGGTAATGCCGACTGAATGGAAATGATTACCTGAGCAATTTTGTGTTTTTCAATATGAGCTTTGGAGAAGGCCTTAGTATTACCAATAATTGGAATACCCTCTATTGACTTCCCAATTTTACTGGGATTATCATCAATAAAGTTTACAATATCGTATTCGCGGCTGGTATCGTGCTGCAAGGTGTTTTTAGTAATTATCCCTGATGCCCCTGCCCCGTAAATCATTACTCGGGTAGCTTTAACCTCTTGAGAACTCTGAAAACGATTGTATAAAAGCTTCACCACAAAACGAGTTCCGATAAGCACTACAATGCTCAATAGGAAGTGAATCAATAAAATGGAATTGGCTATATAGAGGTAATCCAGATTCTCTTTAAAGAAATAGAGGGAAAGCGTAGATAAAGAACCAATGATGATAATTGCAATGAAGGTTCCTTTAAAAATGTTTAATGCATCGCTAATTCCCGTATGTCGAATAACGCCAACATGGGAGCGTGATAGCGCAAAGCCAATTAGATAGGCTCCGCCGATGAGTGGCATTTTTTCTAAAACTAAACCTTCTGGAATGTGGGTATACTCGAAATTGAAGCGAAGAACTACCGAAATAAGATAGGCGCCAAGTACGATGAATAGATCGAACAAGAGAACAATCCAACGCGAGAGAAAGCGATCAGAATTGCGAAGAATAAACTTCCTTAACATACACTAGAGCCGTTTGGTTACATAGTTAGCCTTCCCATCCCGCTGTCAAAAGTAGCAAAAAAAAGCGTGCAAGCCCCTTAGTGGCTAGGTTTGAGCTTTCCTAGATGGTTCCCAACAAACTAATTATCAAATGTCTACTATTTAGTTTAACACTAAATACACGAAGTTTTAATGCTGAAAATTCAATTTAGATACTCAGAAGCGATTCTGTCCAAAGCTTCCAAATCGATCTCGCTATAGTAGTGGTGAAGAATAGATTTGTAGTTAAAACCTCTGTGGCTCATCTCAATAGCGCCATCTTGAGATAGTCCAACCCCGTGGCCAAAACCCTTGCCTTTTAAGACCACCTCGGTACCATCTAGCTCCACTTGGAAGTAGGTTGATCGAAGCCGAAAGTCATGACGAACCTTGGTAAGTTTAAGGTTCTTGCCTTTATAGCTAAAGTATTTCTGACGGTCACTTTGCTCGAAATTTAGCAAGGCCTTTTGCAGTTCGGCATCGTTTTTAACCCCAAACATACTGGCGAAATAATTAAAGAAACGGTCCTTATCAATACGTTTCTCCCAAGTATAGGAACCTACGCCTATGCTAAAGGTATCGAGCCGTGAACGTAATTGCGGAACTGGCTTCAGCCAAACGTCTTCGGAGTTTACTGTAAAACCTCCGCTATTGGCATGAAAAACACTGAGCACTGGATCACAATCTAAATCCACCAGAATAGTATCACGCGTGGCATAGACCGCCTTTAATATTAAGTCTCTGTTCGTATAATGAGCTTTTGAGAAATAAACCTGGGAGCTTACGTCATCTTTTAAATTATAACCTTCTGCTTTGTGTTTATTAAGATTACGAACGGCAAAGGTTCGGGCTAAAATGGCTTGGGCTTTATAAAATTCTAATTCCGCTACATGGCCAGCCTCACTTCTACCACTCCAGCAACATAATGCTCTAAATCTGCGTGGTTTAAAATCTGAATCTCGCCTTTTAAAGGCCGCACTTGCAAGCCACCAAAATAGCTACGATTTTTTCGGTTGGCCGTAATTCTAAACTGATGCAGGGTATCTAATCCGGCGAAATACAAGCCCTCGAAATAGCCTAAGAGTTGATCGCCCAATTTTAATTGCAAACGGCCACCGCTTCGGCTTATCACAAAGCTTCGGCTAGGATTGGCTTCATAAATATCATAAACCGTATCCAGCATCTGCCCTTCTTCATTTAAGGCCAATAAGGTGAAATTGGCGCTATCGGGAGTAATGATAAAACGTTCTACCTTCTGATCAGAAAACAAACGGACTTTGAGTTTCATGGCCGAAGCCTGAAACCCAAAAAGAATGAGGATTAGCAAAAGGAACTTAGGAAATCGCATATTGATAAACTTCATCTGCGGCTCTTTCCGACGCTCCGGCGCCACCTAGCTTTTCCTTTAGTTCTTTATAATCGGCCTTCATCTTCTGGGCCGAGGATCCTTCTAAGCAGGCTTGGAGCTCTTGCTTTATTCGCTTTTTATTAAAGTCACCTTGAATAAGTTCGGTTACCACTTCACGATTCATTACCAAATTAACCAAGGAAATATAGTCCACCTTCACGAGGCGTTTTGCAATTTGATAACTAATGGCAGAGCCTTTATAACATACCACTTCGGGCACCTCAAAGAGAGCCGTTTCCAGGGTGGCGGTGCCAGAGGTTACTAAGGCCGCATCCGAAATTTCGAGCAAATCATAGGTTTTACCCTCCACCAATGGTAAATCCTGACGACCACTAACTTCTTCATAAAAGGCCTTGTCCTGAGAAGGGGCTCCGGCTATTACCCAATTCATGCCCAATTCCTCTACTGCCTCAATCATGGTTGGCAGCATACTCTTAATCTCCTGCTTACGGCTGCCCGGCAATAAACTAACTAGAGGACCTTCGGCTGGCAGATTTAGCGTTTGCCTTCTTTCTGCAGCATCAAAGTTTGGTCTATTCGCAATGGCGTCTAATAAAGGGTGACCAAAAA
>CATMQD010000150.1 GCA_950073045.1 uncultured Flavobacteriales bacterium
GTTAAAAGGTAAAAATGTCAGTCAGATGACCGACAATGACCTGGCCGAAGTGCGGAATTCCGAAATCGGTTTCGTATTTCAAACCTTTAACCTATGGCCACGTAGTACTGCCCTCGAAAATGTAGCCCTGCCTTTGGTATATGCTGGGCAAAGCAGCGCCGACCGACAAAAGCGGGCAGAAGAGGTTTTACAATCGGTAGGCCTGGGCGATCGAATGGATCACCGTCCGAATCAGCTTTCGGGTGGACAAAGACAAAGGGTAGCGGGGGCGCGAGCCTTGGTAAATCATCCTTCTATTATTTTGGCGGATGAGCCCACAGGTAACCTCGACTCTAAAACCTCGGTGGAAATAATGAAGCTTTTTAGCGACATCCACGCCCAAGGGAATACCGTAATTCTGGTAACTCACGAAGAAGATATTGCACAGCACGCGCATCGCATCATTCGCTTGCGCGATGGAATGATTGAATCCGACGAAAGAAACAAACATGGATCTTAATTTAAGTGGAAAAAGAGCCCTCATTTGTGGCAGCAGTGATGGTATTGGAAAAGCCAGTGCCGAAGAAATAGCCCGCATGGGCGCCTCCGTAACGCTATTAGCGCGGAACCGCGAAAAGCTGGAGAAAGTAAAGTCTCAACTTAGTACCGCTCACGGTCAGGACCACCAAATATTAGTCGCCGATTTTGACGATCCGGTAGGCTTAGAAGCCATGATTACCGAACATCTACGTAGCGGTATCGACTATAATATCTTGGTAAACAATAGCGGCGGTCCCCCCGCCGGACCAGCGCATAAAGCAGAATTAGAGGAGTATGTAGTGGCTTTCCGTCGCCACCTTATGGCCAATCAAATTTTAAGTAGAGCCCTTTTAGAGGGAATGCGGAAATCGGGTTATGGACGCATCATTAATGTGATCTCTACCTCTGTAAAAGCACCGCTGCCTAATTTAGGAGTAAGCAATACCATTCGCGGGGCGGTGGCCAATTGGTCTAAAACCCTTAGCCGCGAATTAGGTCCGGATGGAATTACCGTAAACAATGTATTGCCCGGTGCCACCGAAACTGGTCGATTAAGTTCCATCATCTCTAATAAGGCAGCAAAAACTGGTAAGTCGGAGAAAGAGGTAGCCGCCGAAATGACGGCCGAGGTGCCTTTAGCGCGCTTTGCACAACCAGAGGAAGTGGCCAATGCCATTGCCTTCTTAGCTTCCCCTTCGGCTTCGTATATCAGCGGAATTAATGTTCCCGTAGATGGCGGTAGAACCCCAAATCTATAGCATGGAGAAATTGCAAAATTACATCGGTGGTGAGCTAGTGGCCCCGATAAATGGCGATTACCTAGATAATTACGAACCTGCTAAAGGAGCAGTGTATTCTTTAATTCCTCGCTCGGGGGCAGATGATGTAGCGGCCGCAGTGGAAGCTGCTGAAAAAGCATTTCCGGCTTGGTCGGCGCTTTCCAATGCCGAGCGAAGTAAACACCTAATGGCGGTAAGCAACCGCATTTCGGAGCGTTTAGATGAATTGGCTCAGGCGGAAAGCCGCGATAATGGTAAGCCCTTTAAGCTGGCCCAAAGTGTTGATATCCCCAGGGCCCGCGATAACTTCGCCTTTTTTGCCACTGCTATTTTGCATCAAGAAGACGAGTTCCATAGCATGGGCAACAAGGGTTTTAATTACACCTTGCGCCAACCCTTAGGATCGGTAGCCTGCATCTCACCTTGGAATTTACCGCTCTATCTTTTCAGTTGGAAAATTGCTCCCGCTTTAGCGAGTGGTAACTGTGTAATTGCCAAACCTTCAGAAGTTACACCCTATACCGCTTATTTGCTTTCGCAGATTTGTATCGAGGTAGGATTTCCGGCTGGGGTATTAAATATTGTACATGGCTTGGGCGCTGAGGCGGGTCAGGCGATGGTAGAACATGAGGTGGTGAAAGCCATTTCCTTTACTGGCGGAACGGCGACGGGTGCCCGAATAGCTAGCATTGCCGCCCCTCGATTTAAAAAGATGTCCCTCGAATTAGGTGGGAAGAACCCGAATATCATTTTCGATGATTGTGATTTAGATCGGGCGGTGAAGATTAGCACTCGCGCCGCTTTCGCTAATCAAGGTCAGATTTGCCTTTGTGGCAGTCGCATCTTTATCCAAAAGGGAATTTACGAGCAGTTTAAAAAGGCCTTCCTCGAAAGAGTGAAAGGACTAACCGTGGGTCCACCACAAGAAGAGAGCTCTCGCCTAGGAGCAGTGGTGTCTAAAGATCATATGGAAAAGGTGCTGTCCTATATTGCACTTGCTCGCGAAGAGGGAGGTAGCACCCTGCACGGTGGCAAGCGAGTAGAAATGCCCGCCCCTTATGATAAAGGTTATTACTTAGAGCCTACCGTAATTGAAGGTTTAAGCTTTGATTGCCGTACCAATCAAGAAGAGATTTTTGGCCCCGTGGTTACCCTTACTCCTTTCGAAACGGAAGAGGAAGTATTAATGATGGCCAATAGCACGGAATATGGGTTGGCTTGTACTATTTTCACTCAAGACTTAAACCGTGCACACCGCGTGGCCCGCGATATTCATAGTGGTATTGTGTGGATTAACGATTGGCTGGTGCGCGATTTACGCACGCCTTTTGGCGGGGTAAAAAATAGCGGGGTAGGACGTGAAGGTGGCTTTGAAGCCCTGAAGTTTTTTACCGAAGCTAAGAATGTGTGCTTCAATTTCTAAAAAGGCCCTGGCATGAGTAGTTCTTTTTTAGCTTTTATCCCCTTTCTCCTGTTTTTGATTTTATCGCGCATGCAGATGCAGAAAGCGAATCGGAGTTTGGATGATCAGCAAAAGGTGCTTTTAATAGACCTGTTTTCTAAAAAGTCGCCCCTGCGCTATGTATGGCTGGCCTTGCTTTTAGGAAGCTTGTATGCTATTTGGGAGTTCGGACTTTTAGATATGTATATCGCCTTGGCTTTATACTTCGCCGGACTTATTGTGTACTCGCTTTATTATGGAAGAAAATCTTTGACCTTATTAAAAGCGAATGATTTCCCAACAAGCTATATCCGAGCTTATATGAGTGCTACGCTTTTCCAGTGGGCGGGTATCGCTTTTATGGTTTTTGCCTTGATCTATATGGCCAATGGCGAGGGCTAAAATTGCCATAGCAAGAACTAATTCCGATTCTGTAGATTTCCAAAAATTAGTGCAGCTGCTCGATGCTGAATTAGCTCAGCGCGATGGAGAGCTCAATGATTTTTATCATCAGTTTAATGGGATTGAGGCTTTAAGGCAGGTGCTAATACTTTACAGTGATAAAGAGGCGGTGGCTTGCGGAGCCTTTAAGCTGCGCGATGGCCATTCGGCCGAAATTAAGCGCATGTATGTAAAGGAGGACTATAGAAAGCAAGGCTTGGCCAGTAAACTACTCTATGAATTAGAAGACTGGGGGCGTGAGATGAATCTCAAGACATTGGTTTTGGAAACGGGAATAAATCAGCCGGAAGCAATGTCCCTTTATGAGAAAAGTGGTTTTAAGCGCATTCCTAATTATCCGCCTTATGTCGGAGTAGAAAGCAGCTTCTGTTTCGAGAAAGTGCTCTAAAATATTCCTGAATTTTTCTCCGCTACGGCTCTAATCCTTAATTTCAAGCCCAAATTAAATTGACATGATTAAAAGAATTTTTGCTTCGCTTGTTCTACTGGTATTTATGATTCCCGCTCAGGCCCAAGAATTTGTGGTGCCTTCTAATGTGGAGATGGAAGAAGCGGAGGATTACGCGCGTTACGAAGAACATATTATTGATTGCATTGACTGGCTTAGTAGTAATGGTCCGGAGACGGAGCCTGTAAAGCGTAAGCGGGCAATGGCTTTTTTAATGATGTGGTTAACGGGAACCCCCGCCGTAAGCATGGAGCTGCATGCGGACATGATGGAGTATGCGGATAAAAACCCTGACTTATTAATGATCTTCATGGGCGGCTGGGCAAAGTATGCTTTACAGTCGGAAGATGACGATCAAGTGGCGGGTAATGTGGCCGGTTTAGAAGCGGTGCTTGCTTATTATGAAGAATTTGGCGACGATTTAAAGCGTGATCGCAGTCTAAAAAAGCTAGCCAAGCTTAAAGAAAAAGGGGAGTTGGAAGACTTTGTGAAGAAGGCTATTGAGAAAAGCTAGGCCCTAATCCACGCTAAAAAATCTTAGGCTTCAAAGGCCTGAACTTAAATTTTCTGCCTTTTTTGTTGAGGAATAATTATTCCTGCATTTTGGTTTACTTTTTGCTGAAAAGCCTTCTCGAAAAATGGAGCGTCCATTCCTGGTTTTTGGTTTGGAAGTCGAAATTTTGAGGATTAAAGCGGCTTTCTGACGAGCCAGAGGGCCATTTTCGTAATTTTGAATTCTAATTTCCTGAGCATGCAGCTGCAAGAGGTAGACACTGTACAAGATATAAGCCCAGAAGAATTTTATGAGAAGTATGTTTCAACACGTACTCCTGTAAAGCTTTTAAATTACACCAAGAGTTGGGCTGCTCGCGATAAATGGACCTATTCCTTTTTAAGGGAAATCGCTGGTCATCATAAAGTAAAATTACACGGCGCTTGGCAGGATAATGAGCCTACCAAAATTGAGATGCCACCAAAAAAGGAGACCAGCTTTTCGGAGTACTTGGATATGCTAGAGCATAATGTAGAATCCGATTTGCGCATCTTTCTTTTTAACCTCTTTAAACTTGAGCCTTCTTTATTGGATGATTTCAATTACCCGCCTATTATGGATGGTTATTTAGAAGAATTCCCATACATGTTCTTTGGTTGTGCGGGTAGCGATGTGCGTTTGCATTACGACATTGATCTTTCCAATGTTTTCATCTCTCAGTTTGGCGGTAAAAAGCGGGTTACCCTTTTTGATCAAAGTCAGACCAAGTACTTATACAAATTACCCTTTACCACTCACAGTGCGGCTGATTTAGGCGCTGCCGATTACGATAAGTATCCGGCCTTGAAGCTGGCATCGGGTTGGCAAACGGATTTACTACCGGGCGAAACCCTCTTTATGCCGAGCGGGATTTGGCATTATATGCAGTATGTAGAAGGTTCTTTCTCTTTAAGCCTGCGCACCCTTAATCCATCGCCAATGGGCAAATTACAAGGCGCCTATAATGTATTTGTAATTCGTAAGCTCGACGAGTATTTCAATAAGTTTTATAAAAACACTTGGAGCGATTATAAGCTTAGAAAGGCGATTGAGCGTACCAATGAAATTCTCGATAGTCAATCGGTAGAGCATTAGGCTTTAGAGTCCTAGGGATTTTAATCAGCTTGAAAGTTTTCACCTTAAGGACCTTGTTCGGTATTAAGAAAGGCTTACTGGGCTAATTACTTCCTGGAGTATTAGCTCAATTTCTTTTTTGCTACGGGCCTAGTTTTTAGGTCCTTTCTAAAGGTCTTCCCTACAATCTTATATTCATTGAATAGCTTGAGTGTACTTTGCTCCTTAGAGGTAAACAATGGCCCTTAATTTAGGAGAGAGCCGCGGACCAGATTAGTCCTCGCGTATTATGACTCAGGATACCCACATTTGTCTTTCTCCAACAATTTTCCAAGCGCCTTTTTGCTTTTCGATGAACACTATACTCCCCCAGCCGCATAATCCTCCACAGGTAAAGTCATAGTAGAAAACTCCTCTTTTATAGTCCAAACTAAAAGCTATACGAGACATAGTCATAATGCCCACTCTTCTCTTATGGTCGGAGGTATCATTATATTCTGACTCCGTGACTATAGTGTAGTTTCCGGTCTCTGTGATTTGCTTTATATCAAATGCTTTGGGTTCTTCAATATGATTTAGTTTCTCTACCAGCTTAATCCAAGTTGTGTCTACAGGGAAGTTAGCTTCGAAATTATTATGGCTTAACATTCTTTCTAAAAAGGCATCTGCTTTGTAAGTTGTTAGAGTGTCATGAAGATATATTTTAAGGGTTGAAGTGTCGAGCTGAGGATTCTCAATTAAATCTCCATATTCAAGGGATTCTTCTAAAAACCTGAGACTGTCTTCGCGAGTAGATTCTTCAGAAAGAGGGACCGGTGGAATGGGTGGGGCTTCATAGTACCAATTGGTTCCAACTAGTTCCAGAAAATGTTGATTAATGATTTTTACCTCCTCACTGTCCTTATCTGTATTAGCCTTACTGCAACTAGTTAAGTATCCGAAAATAATAATCGTGCTTAGTACTCTCATTTTATAGGTTGGTCAATTGCTTGGTTAGGGCAGCAATCTGCACTATAGGCGAATCTTTCTATTTCAAGGGTTCACTCAGTTTAACATCCTTTTCCAGGCCTGGTCTCCATTTATCCTGATTAGACATGGTGTCGCAAATCTTTTCATGAAAATAAACTTGGTACCAAATCTTCTTCTGAAAATCACAGATACTACTATAGACCTTTTCGGAGTGAATCATTAGCTTCAAAATAAACTCATCCTTTGGTTCACGGTGATTGTTGATGATTTGACTTAGCCTGATCGGAGTGATGTTTATATCCTGAGCGAATTTCCTTCTGGAGGTATAGATTGTGTCGACATAGGTTTTTAAGAAATCAGTAAAGTGATTCTCCATATCATAAAGAGGCTCTTTGAGATAGTCCTCCATTTTAAGTTTTAACTGAACTAGTTTAGTCCGGATTATATTATCCTTAGATAAACTCTTCATCCGCTTTAAGCGTGATTCCATTAATAATGTAGCCTCAGTTTCCTGTTCGGCATTAGAAGGGTAACTGGAGTCTAAGCCATATTCGGGGTCTGTATTGCTGTTCTTATCATTGAGCTTGTTCATGGTCAAAGGTTTGCATTTGTATGCAAGGTATAGAGGAGACCGCCCTTTTTCAAGCGAGACTTTTTCTTTTAGGAAAGCAACTATCTACTGGATTCGGAGCGCTTGCTTTTCTTCTTTATTTCTACAGGATATTCTATTGGAAATCGCATAGATTCAAGGGAGTCAGGACCTTGAAAGAGAAATTCGACTTTGATGGTGTCCTTACCAGATGATAGAGGTCGGTAGCTTAAAATGTCCATATTGCTCTCGGACTCCAATTTCATTTCATTTTTCGAGTTTGCCTCTAGCTTGTAGTTTGCCTGATACTCTTTTCCACCTCGATTTAATTGGCTTCCAGCCACCAATAGATAAAATTCCGATGCTTCTCCTTCGATTAAGTTTACCTCTTTCGGAATTATCATTGGTTTAATACTCTTAAACCCATAAATGTATTTGTACTGGTGAAGGCGTTCTTGTAAATCGGCGATGCTGTCTTTGAGAATCTTATTCTCCGCCAAAACTTCTGCCTGGGCTACCTTCAATTCTTGTAGCTTGTCACTCTTGCAGCTTTGAAGCGAGATGGCAATGAGCAGGATAAGGCTAAGTTTAAATTGATGCATGGATAGAATTATCGATTTCATTGGCTTAAGAAGTTTAAGATGGGTCTTCTAAAATCATGGCTGTTTAAAGGGCGGAGCCTTGCGGGCAGTATGGCAACTGCCATGAACTCTAGGTCATTTGATCCCCACTTTTTGCTGCTAGTTTTTTGCTTAAGCTTAGAATATACCTAGCATTAAATGAAGTCATTTCATTATTCAGCGCCTCAATTTCTGGGTCTTGTGCCGATCTTAAATTTAGTTTTTTACAAATGCTGTCAATCAGTTCTATATCATCTAGGTCGGCAATGCCATATATTTTGCGAAGATCATCTTCGGGGTAAATTGAGAATTCATCCATTTGAATAAAGGCACGAATTTGATCGTGAACGACGACGACATGCTCTTCATCAAATCCCTCTTGTACAAAATGGTTTATATATTCCTGGCGGCTTAGGTTTGGTCGACTTTGCTGTAATTTATACAATCTGTTTTTTTTTAATGGAATAAAAAATCACGATGAGGATTAGGCTGGTGCTAAGTATGATTAAGAGGGCTTTCATTGGTTAAACTAGGGTTTAGGGCTTTGGGCGCTTTCGGTTCAAACAATGCCATTTTACAAACTCTTTTTCTAACAAATAAACCGGGCTATGCGCAAGCTAGCAGTATAGTTTCCATCACAAGGAAATAAGTCTTTTGAGCCGCTTTTGGGAGAGCGGTCTTCCCTATGGCTTTGCACTCCCCTTTGCCTATTCGGGTTTATCGATTTCTCTATAAAGATCTAATACAAGTTCGATACTTGACTCATGGTGGTTATATATTAATAATGAAACTCGTTCTTTAGCATAAATAGAAAATCGGTCTCTTGAAATCTCATAGATTGTATAAGGACGAAATCTCTGGTCTGCTTGCTTTTCAAGTTTAATAGGTCTCGAAATAAAACAGT
>CATMQD010000151.1 GCA_950073045.1 uncultured Flavobacteriales bacterium
CATTTAATACACCTTTTAGGCTTTCGGGCTTTGTTGCCTCGGCCTTAATAATTTCATGCGGCTGCAAAGGGATTTTAATTTTTGCTGGATTGCGAACCAAAGCTTTAAATGGAATTCCTCTTTCGCGGAGCTCGGTCAGGATATGCTGACCGAGATAACCGCTGGCACCAGCCACGATTACTGGTGCTTGATTTAGCTGAGCAGAGCTAGAAGTTTTCATTTTCTTGTTTTAATTTCTGGGGACAAAAGTCCGATCTGAGATTAGGCCAATCGTCCCGGATTATGATTCCATACTTTTTTAGGAATCCGAACTTTTAAAGCTGGATTATGACTTTAGTCCTTTATTGAGCTTAAGAACAAGCAAGGCCCCCAAGTCCGGAAATAAACAGTAAAAGTCCGGCTATCATAAGTCCAGAGTTTTTGCGCATCATTGCTATAGCAGGCGGAAATAACCATAATCCCCAAAAAAGGGTAGCGATGTATATTCCCTTACGATATTGATGGAGGTAGAATTTGATTTCTTCTAAAACCCCTTTTTCGCTCCAATGTAAAAGGGCGATGCTATTTGTTTCGTTGAGCAATGAAATAAGGGCACCAGTAGAGAGCAAAAGGGCAGCACTTAAGCCTGCGATTTTAGAGAACTTGCTGAGCCAAAGCATGACAAATAGCGCCAAAAAGAGACTGGCGATATTCATTAGGATACTGGCGCTTATGCCCGCGTGGAGCAGATTGCTGTGGTTTAAAATTTGGTCTAAGCTTAATTGAGCTTGTCCGTAATGGAAGAGCCGATTAGGCATATAGCCCAATCCGTAAAAACCGAAGATGAAGAGTAGAACGAAGGATATTCCCGCCCAACGTGCATAATTTAGTGTGGACAGCATATCAAATAAATAAAACTTGGGATTGAACAAGTAGGGGAATTATTTCACCCTTTGGAAGTTTTAGGTTTTGCTTTGGAGACTTTATTGGTTTAGGGGGATTAAGTGGGGGATCTGAATTTGGCTGAAATTGAGCATTAAGCCCCAAAGCCATTAAAAAGAGTAATAGGATGTTTATTGATCTCATAATAAGGATACCTCAGTATCAGTTGATTGATGCGGACAAAATTCCGCCAAGCAGTAAGATCAATCGTCTCGAATTATAAATGTGGACCTTTTCCCTATATTTTTCAGGTATGGCTTTTGAGCCAAGCCCGCGGACTAAGACCGGTACTCTTTTTAAAGAACTCGTTAAACACCGATTTGGAGTTAAAGCCGCTATCGTAGGCCAGTGCTAATAAAGTGAGCTTTTGGTTTTGGGGATCGAGGGCCTTTTTCTTAAAGCTCTCTAATCGATAGGAATTAATGAACTCATTAAAATTTTGACCCTTATGCTCATTAATTAACCAGCTTAGTTTATTGGGGTGCACCTTAATGTACTTGGCCAAAACACTTAGGTTTAGACCTGGATCGAGGTAGAGTTCTTCTACGCTCATTAAGCGATCTAAATATTCTAAGACTTGTTTTACTTCCTCATCTAGTTTCGGGGGCTCGGGCTTAAGTCGTTTTAGTTCTGACCAAGACTTTTCTGGGAAATTCATTTTTTCCAACAGCTGCTGGAAGCGAGCTTCCTTGCGCAATGGATTCCAAACCCAATAATGTTTAATACTCACCATCATTACCGATCTTTCGGTAAAAGCCTTTTCGAGATAATCCAGGGCCTTAGTATTATCTTCTAAAAGGGTATAGAGTTGGGCTGGATCGGCCGAATCGAGGTAATGATTTTGCCTTAAAGCTTTGGCAACGGGTACGCTATCGCCAGCTTTAATTTTTAGCATTAAACTGTAAAAGTTTTGCCAGGGGTCTTCACCGCTAAGCTCCAAAGCTTTTTGCATGGAAATCTCTGCTTCACTAAATCGTTCCAATTTAGAGAGACAAACTGCTTTCCAGCGATGGGCTTCACTATATCTACCATCCAATGTTAGAGTATGGTCGAATACCTTTAATGCTTCTTTAAAGTTTTGGGCAAAATAGTAGCAAAGGCCTAATTGCCAATGCGCTTCGGCATGTAAAGGATCATTTTGTAGAGCTCGGTGGGCAATGCTAATCGCTTCTTGATAATCGCCATTTAAGAAAATGTGGTAATAGCTCACGAACTCATTAAACTCGCTCAAACCGTATTTAAGCGCCTTTTGATAAGCATCTCGGGCGGCTTCCCAATTCCAATCGTAAAAGAGGTATATAAAGGTGAGAAGTTTCCAAGCATGAGCTTCATAGGCGTTTATTCCTAAAGCTATTTCCGCTAGTCTACGGGCTTCTTCATGGCCCTTGGCGGAACTTATTAATCCAAAAGCGGCATGATGTATATAGCACTCTCCAGCATAGGCATAAGCCTCAGCGTAATTAGGATCTATGCGGTAGGCTTCCTTAAATAAATCGAGTGCCTTTAGGGTGCCTTCATAATCGCGCTTAAAGTAATAATGCCCCTTTAAAAAGGCTTCGTAAGCAAGGGGATTTGTGGTATAATGACTTGAACTAAAATTTTGCTGAAAGTAGATTTCTAAAGACTCTAAAACATGGGCTGCTATTTCATCTTGAAGCTCAAAAACATCTTTTAGTTCACGGTCGTAAAATTCCGACCAGAGGCTAAAACCATCGTCTACGGCAATAAGTTTAAGTCGAACACGAATTCGGTTTCCTGCTTTTTGAACACTGCCCTCAAGTACATAGGCTACCTTTAGTAATTCACCAATCTCCTTAATGCCTAAATCAGTGTTTTTAAGGCTAAAGGCCGAAGTTCGAGCAATGAGTTTTAAGCCTTCTAAGCCACTTAAAACATTGATAAGTTCTTCACTAAGGCCATCGCTAAAGTACTGGTCTTCCGCTTGAGGAGAGATATTAGTAAAAGGGAGTACTACCAGCGATTTTTGTTTCATACCTTAAAATGAAAAAGACCGACCCCTTCATCCTAAGAATCAGAGGCCGGTACAAAACTAGAATTTAAAATTGGCCCCAATTCCGAATTGAGCATCGGAAAAGGCAAAATCGTTTTCTTCGTTCATGATGTGCATATCTGCTTTGAGGTGGGCGCTTAAGGCGAACCAAGAGCTTAAACTATAGTGCACCTCTGCCGATAGATCGGTGGCAAAGTATTGATGCCAGCCTACGTATTCTAGGTTACCAAATACACGCTCTAGAAGCACATCGCTAAGATTGCTATTAGCGGCTGGAGCAGAAAGGTCTACATAAGATACAATAGGTACAGCTACATCAGCTCTAAAGCTTAATTTCTCTAGATTATAAACTGCACCCAAGCGAAGATCTAGGCCTTGGCGACTAAAATGCTGGAAGGGCTCATCTTCTTTAAAGCTTTCATTTTCAGAAATGATGCGGCTAAAACTTTGAAATTGCAAGCCGGCATTAAAGCGAAAATTCTCGGTTTTAATTAAGGCTAAACCATAAGCGGCTTTAGCTTTAAATTGCATAAAGGCCAAGTCTTGGCTAGCTTCAATATCTTCTCTTAATCGACCGCCAGCCGCATCGAGGCTAATAGACCAAAAGCTGCGTTGTGCACTTTGATGGTTAAAGCGAAGGGTCCAAGCACGATTAAAGCTACTGTAGTTTTCGCTGCTACGTTCGCCATCGCTCCAAAGGCCACCACCAGCATAACTACTTAAATGGAGTTCATTAGTACTTTGTGATTCCTGGGCCCAGCCTAAAGTGCTAAATAAACTGAGCATTACTAGAGTTTTGAATTTCATTTTCATCTTTAATTGTTTTTAGAATTCGAGGGCAAAATTGCCCCTCTCACTCGCAGCAATCGTCCGAAAATGAAATTCAGGAACTAAAAATGAGATTTAGGCTTCTTGACCCTTTAACCAGGCCCTTGGACTTAGGCCAGTAGATTTCTTGAAGAAGTCGTTAAAAACAGACTTTGTGTTAAAACCGCTATCATAAGCGAGGGCCAGTAAAGTGAGATTCTTGTTTTCTGGATCCAAGGCTTTTTGCTGGAAACACTTCAGGCGAAAGCCATTGAGGTATTCATTAAAGTTTAGTTGCAGGCCATTATTAATTTGATAGGATAAAAAGTTAGGACTGCATTCGAGGCTAGCTGCTAAATCTCTTAAGCTGAGACGTGGATTTAAATAGGCTTTTTCCACCTTTATAAAATCCTCTAGGACTTTTAGAAATTCCTGGTCGATACGGTCCTCCTCCTTAGAAGGCTCTGCTTTGAGGACTTCCTCCTTATTAGGCATCTGAGGATATAAGTCGGATAGCTCCGTTAAGTTTGATAAATGCTTTAAAAATGGATCAAAGCGATAATTGATGCAAGAGCCTAATTTCATCTCCACTACCTCTCGCAAGGCTTGAGCCGCAATTGTGGAATCTGGCGACTGAGCGAGGATATAGGTTTTCCAGGGAAATAGGCCATAGTTGGCACTTAACTTATCAAGGGAGAAAAGCGCTCTTTCCTCCTTGGAAGCGTGGTAAACCTGATAGAGCTTTAAAATCATTTCTGGCTCTTGGCAATGCTTTACCCATTCTTGCAGCTCTGCTTCCCGTTTTAGGTGAATTAATATTTGGGCTTTATGTCCATAGGCCAGTTCAAAATCCGGATTTAACTCATGGGTCCTTTCATAATAGACTAAGGCCTCTTCCGGCTTTTCCATTAAATCGAATAGTCGCCCTTTTGTAAATACATGGTTAGGGGAAAGGGGATCAATCTCCAAGCTCTGATTGATATAATGCATGCCGGCCTCCAAGCGACCAACCGCTAGGCAGCACTCGGCCATGCTCTCGAGGTACATGCTATTTTTAGGCTCTAGCTCCAAGCACTTTTCGAGGTAGTGCCGGGTATTTGAAAAATCCCAATCCATCCACATGCTCTCGGTGGCCATCAGGTAATAATACTCCGAGGAGTCTCCAATTAAGACTTTGGCTTTTCGGGCATAGGAATGAGCTAGATCTAGATGATCTTTAGCATCGATAAATTGCCAAGCAATCAGCATAAAATAACCCCAAGCGATTTCTACATAAGCCTTTCCAAATTTAGGGTCTTCAGCAATCGCGGCTTTATGATGCTCCACAGCACTGGCCATGGAATCACCCGTCCAAAAGCGCATTTGCTGCCTTCCTTTAAGGTAATGCTCATAAGCCTGAATATTCTGAGTAGGCTTTTCTACCAGCTGGTCGGCAATTTGCAGGTGACCAAAATTCTCTCGTATCTGGTCGGCCACATTTAAGCTAATCTCATCTTGAAGGGCAAAGAGATCTTCGAGCTCTCGATTATATCGCTCCGACCATAAACAGAAGCCATCCTTAACGTTGATGAGCTGCAGACTAATCCTTAAATGCTTGCCTGCTTTGCGAATACTGCCTTCTAAGATATTTTCGACCCCTAATTTTTCTCCGATTTCTCGGATGTCGATTTGCTTACCCTTAAAAGTAAAGGAAGAGGTAAGAGCACTTACCTTTAATCCGGGTACCTTACTAAGGGACAGAATTAAGTCCTCGGTCATACCATCACTGATATAATCATCCTCCGGATCTGGAGAACGACTTACCAGGGGCAATACGGCAATAGATGGTTGGATATTGGTCATTTGCTAGCACAAAAATCCGAAATTTATATTTTTCGGAAAGCCTCAATTTAAAAGGTCCGAAATTTCCTTTTCGGTCGTTTGCAAAGGCTCTAGAAGTGACTTTTGCCATTCGAAAATTAAAGACCTATGAAAAGATTAAGCTTATTTTTATCACTGATCCTTTCCCTTATGGTGAAAGCTCAAAGCACAGGTTTAGAGCATGATATCCGCAAACTCTACGATCGAGAGTTAAAACGAGAAGCGGTACACGATGCTTATTTGAGAGTATATAGCCCCAGCAAAGATTTGGATATCGCTTGGGCGGAAGGCGAAACAGCCAGCTTAGATCGTCCCTTTCATAGCGCTAGTATTGGTAAAACTTTTACCGCGGTAGCCTGCTTGCAACTCGTAGAGGAGGGCAAGCTTTCGGTTCATTTAAAACTAAGCGATGTATTGGATTCGATGGTGTATAAAGGTTTGCATCGAATGGAGGACGGCATTGATCGCACGGGATCAATCAGCATTATGCAACTTTTAAATCACAGCAGCGGATTACCCGATTATTTTGAAGATAAACCAGAAGACGGTCCGGATTTACTTAGCATAAGTCTTGAGAAGCCAGATACACTATGGACCCCCTTAAGTTTATTGGAATTCGCCCGTAAGATGCCGGCCCATTTTAAACCAGGAGTAGGCTATAAATACAATGATACCGAGTATATACTGTTAGGCTTAATCATTGAGAAGATTAGCGGACTAAGTTTAGCAGATTACTTGGAGCAGAAGATTTTTGCTCCCCTAGAAATGAATAATACCTATATGCATTTACGCGCCCCGCAAAAGGGGGATGATCTGGCTGGCATGTACGTAGATGAGGTGAATATTGCTAATTATAAGAGCCTTAGTCTCGATTGGGCTGGCGGCGGATTGGCCACCACCATGGAGGATCTTCTAAAGTTTCAAATAGCTTTAAATACTAATGCACTTATAGATGCTGAATCCTTTGAGTTCATGCAAAGCTGGACTAAGGAGTCAGCCGGTTTTTACTATGGCTTAGGCTTGCGAAAGATCAATATGAAAAAACTCTTTTTCGCTTATCCAGATCTAAATCTAATTGGGCATAATGGTAGCAACGGCAGCTTTATGTTCTACTGTCCCGAGCTGGATGTATATGTGAATGGAAGCTTTAATCAGCTTAAAATGCAAAGAAAAGCAGTGGTATTTCTAACTAAGGTATTTACCAAAATAGAGAAGGAGCACCATTAAGCGCTCCTTCTTATTTTTTAAAAATCCGATATCCGGACTTCTTCTGGATAAGTGATTTGATAGGAGAATTGGACACTTTGCTTGGACTGGGGCTCTAATTGCAAGCGCCAGTGGATAGCTCCGGTTTTTTGATCCATCTTGGCAGAACCAAGGTTTAGAACTTTCACCTTGATGTATTCTTTTCCACTTAAAGGAATCTGGTCCTTTAATACGATGGTTACGGCTTCTGATTTTAAGTTGCGAACTTCAATTTCCCAGGTCATTTCTCGTAATACATTACCACCAAATAAACCATCGCCACGCACTTCTTTGCCAAGCTTACGCTGGATGTTAATGCCTTTATCATGACCCAAACTTAAATTTAGGGTATCCGCAATATTGTTGGGGTCGATGCTAGTTTGACCCACATAGTTTCCACGTAAGTATAATCGCGCTAAGCCCGGCAGCAGTTTAAGTTCTTCCCAATCGCTGATTTCCGCACGGAGGTAAACGCGAGGATCAATTTTAGGCACAACCTCATATACATAATTGGTCGGTACCGAGCTGCTGGTCATATTAATAGTGTAATCCTTTGCATCACTAGGAATGCTTTGCGGTTTAAGTACCCGATATTGCAAATTGCTGATATCGCCGCTAGCAGATTCCGCCATTAAAGGGACATTCACCCTACGTTTTGCATCTCCTCTGGAAGCGATAGAGGTAACATCTCGAACAGCCATATTCTGGATATCCTTGGAGGAAATCATCATACTCGACTTGGTCTTTTCAATCATCGGCGAGTTTTCTTTATCACTTAGGTAGATAATCGCCGGTTGCTCATATTGGTTTACCTGCACACTACGACTCTGACTATTATAAGCGAAGTGCTCTGTAACAAGGGAGTAATTTCCATAGGCGAGGGGCTTAATGCTAAAGTTTCCCTCTTCACCGGTGTTTTGCTGGAATACGAGTTTGTTGTTTTCATATAAACTGATGCGGGCAAAAGGAATGAGCTCCCCTTTTTGATTTAATACTTTGCCCTCTAATTTACCGGCTACTTGTGGTTTCTCATAGCGGGATCCTTGTTCGCGATTGGGTAAAACCCAAGGTCTTAATTCCGGAGCTTCCTGACTTTGTAATGGGTTTTCGGTAGAAAGGGTGAGCTGAACGTCCTTCCAATCTAGTCCAGAGCTCTGATAAACCGCCGCTTTATAAATTAACTCCAAGGGTGCTTTTAGGCTGGGTACGCGAATGTCGTATTCGGGAGTCCAGCCGGCAAGCGGACTGTAAAAACTAAATTCTAGTTTTTGGTTATAGGCTTTGCTGCATTCTACTTTAATCATCAGCTCTAAGCTGCGACTTTGCTTGAGGTAGTATTCCTTATTAAGCAGTTTCCAAAGCTTTTTTAATCCTTCATCAATGGTTCGGATATCAGCGGTAATTCTGCTTTTATTTTGATTGATCTCTAGCAGGCGGGCGCGAAACATATCCGAAGCC
>CATMQD010000152.1 GCA_950073045.1 uncultured Flavobacteriales bacterium
GTGGGCTTTTAATTTTTTTTTTTTGAGACTAGATTTTGATATTTAGTTTGAGTTATGTATTTTTTTAAATTTCTATTCTCTTCCTCGAGTCGTTTAATTTTTTTTACTATCTGATTACTAAGAAAAAATTTTCTAAAAAAATTTTTTATTTTATTTTGTTTTTTAAGCCTGGGATCGTAATGCAATTTCATTTTTATATTATATTAACTTGATATTTTTTAATTGATATGTCAATTATATTAATTAAACATGCCGCTATAGCTCAGTGGTAGAGCACACCATTGGTAATGGTGGGGCCGGTGGTTCGATTCCACTTGGCGGCACCATAATTAAAAGAAAAAGGACGTAGCCAGACTCATAAAGTTAGCTACGTCGCAATTAATTAGTTCTTACTAACTATCCGCCATTTGCTTTAGCGAAATCTTTTGAAACCACTCTCCAGCATTCGTGGGTTCCTTCTTTAGATTTGGTTACTGCAAATTTTCTACCAGACCTATCTTCAATTCTATAATCTGATGAATTAAACTTCTTTTTTGTTTTAACATCATAAAATGAAATTTCTTCAGCCATTAGACACCTCCTAGTTAGGTTAAAAATAAGTAATAAGTATATTTTACCATAATTGAATTAAGCCAAAAACTACCTTGACTTTGTAAATAAAACAATATAAAAAAGAACAAAACATGAACATTTGAACAATGAAAACAACATTATATTTAAATTCTGTATGTGCAGGATTCCCTTCTCCTGCAAGCGATTATTTGGAAGGAGAAATTGATTTAAATAGATATTTAATAAAGAATCCTCCAGCTACTTTTATAGTAAAATCCCAAGGAAACTGCATGTTACAGGCTGGAATTCATTCAGGGGATTTGTTAGTTGTAGATAGAAGTATAAAGCCTAAAAATAATTCTATAGTTATAGCATCTATTGATGGGGAATTAACAGTAAAACGAATTAAAATTTCAGGTAAGAATTACGAGCCTAAATTGCATTCCATCGAATGTCGTATTAATGCCGAGGATCCCGCTAATGGCTTCCGTCCATCACCAGGTACTATCACTACTTTTCATGCGCCAGGCGGACATGGAGTGCGTTTAGATACCCACGTTTATGCCGGATATAGCATTCCTCCTTTTTACGATTCTATGATCGCTAAATTGATTACTACCGCTCAAACCAGGGAAGAAGCCATTGATAAAATGCGCCGTGCTCTAGATGAGTTTGTGATTGAAGGAGTGAAAACCACTATTCCATTCCATCGCGCCTTGATGGATGATCCTAATTACCTTGCTGGAAATTACACCACCAAGTTTATGGAGGACTTTAAATACGAAGAGCAATAGGCTCTAAATTATATTTCATTAAAAAGCCTTCCTGGCAGAACCGGGAAGGCTTTTTTAATGCTTGTAATTAAGGCTCGACCGAGTATTAATAGACTAGACTTAATCGTCCAGAGATCTGTTGTTTCTCACCCGTATTTCCTTTAAACTCGATTAAGTAGAGGTATATACCTTGGGGCAACAATTGACCATTGCTTTGTCTTCCGCTCCAGGCAGATGAAGCGCTGTTTTGATATTGACTGTCCTCAAAAACCAATTGTCCGCTCGGGCTATAAACCTTCAAACTAAAATCTGGTAGTTCTGGACCTTCGCCTTTGCTTATGATAAAGCTTTCGTTTTGCCCATTTCCATTCGGATTTAGGATATTGGGTATAATCCACTGCTGGGAGAATTCATCAAGCCCAATTGGTGTCGTGCTAGGGTTGTAGATAATCCAATTGGACTGCGCGAAGGGATATTCGTTTTGGCCATCCACGGCCCGAACTCTAATAGCGTACTGACCAATACCGGGAGTTTTAAATACTCTAAGGTTTATGGAGTTGGTATTGGTTTGGGTGGGCGTTTGCCAGATCACCGAATCTACCGAATAGAAATGTCCATAATCTACTAAATAGCTTCGTCGGTTGGCGGGGATAATCTCATAGTCGTTCCAACTAAGTTGAATAAAGTCTTCCAAAGAATCAGCTTGAACGGAAACTTGCTCAAGCAGCATTTGCCCGGCATAATTACTGGGACCCCAATTTTCGCCCGCATAGCGCAGTTCCACGAAGAAATCATAATTATTGTGATCCACTTGATAAAGAGCACCACCAAAGCTTAGTTTATACAATGAATCGGATGCTTGCGTGGAGCTATTTTCCAAAACCCAAGGACCTTGGTTTTCACTCACATAAAGATCCCAAGCTCCGAAATGTTGTTTTAAGGCACTATCCGCAAGGGCGGCATTGGCTTTCCATTGCACCTGGATATTGGAGTCTGCCACAACATTTACCTGTTCAAGGGCATACTCTGGTACTGGGCAGCCGGAAACCGGAACCAATATCACGCTAAACTCCGCGAATGTATTTCCACATTTACCAATTAGGGTATTGCCATCGTTTCCATTACGTATTTGCAAAACGTAATTTCCATTAAGCACCAAGGGGTTAAGAAGTTCTAAACTTATACTATTGGTGTATAAGCCGCTGGAAGTGTCATGAATAGCAACGATGGGCTTAACAATGCTATCTGGACCAATTAATCTAAAGTCGGTTGGAGTAATGGAATTAGATCTTAAAGGATTATCAAACTGTAAGTTGATAAACTTTTCAAAGCATTGCTTTTGGTTTAGCTCAGCCACAGTTGTTACCAAACTATCCTTATAAATAGAATTTAGCTGATAGGCCTGTTTTAAGCTGTCCATAGATGAATTTAAGAGCCCCGTATAGCTTACGCTACTTGGTAAAAGTCCCATAGAAACCGATTGATTGGCACTAAAATTACAGTTGGCGGTAACCGGAATTATAACTTCCCGCACGCTATTGCCTACATAGATCCAACTCAAACTAAGCGTGTCAAATCGGTAATTATCAATTACTATTTTAACCAAAAATGAGCCTTGTTGCTTTGGTGATAAAGTAAACACGCCGGTACTTTGGTTAATAGTAAGACCATTCCAACTTGGGATTGGCTGTAAAGCAGTGTACCCAGAATCATAAGGCACAGCTGTTCCAGGGCCGCAGGTTACCCCTGACTCGGGCTGTGCCAAGCTATAGATGATACTATCATTCTCTGCATCAATGGCCTTAACTGCAAAATTTACTGAGGGAGCATTTGGGCTTTGCACACAAAAGCCAACCCCTGGCGAACTAGTTATTTCTGGTGAAGAGCTAGGGCCAAGCATATTGTTTAAATGCGCCTCCATATACATATTTGGACTGGCAGCCATATTAGTGCTTGCATCACGACAACAAACGGCATTTACCGAAATGGTGAAATCCAAACACCTTCCTGGTAAAGTAATAAAGCCTGAAAACTTATGTACAGATAGGTCTTTATAGGAAGGATCACTGGGGTCTGCGCAGTCATCAATACCAGTTACTATCCAGCCGCCATTTTGGTCATTTGGCGAAGCCATCCCGGGAGGTGGCATTAACCTTGTAAGATTGTAGTTAGCATCTGGAAAACAAGAACTGTGCAGGCAGATAACTTGCGTATTACCCGTAATAGTGGCCCCACTGTTATTTCGAAACCAATTAACATATACCTGATACCTGGCTGTATCTGTAGCCGTGGGGGCATAGCGGTAATATACTTCGCCAGCACTAAAATGAGAAGCACTCAAAGTAGTTCCAAGAAGCGCAAATAATAATAAAAGAAAGGAGAGAATAAAGCTATTGATATACATGCGAAAACAGATTTAGGCGAAAATAGAAATGCTGATGGGACTTTCCAAGGTTTTGTGCCTGAAGTAAGCAGATGAATTAGTTAAAGCCTAAAGAGCATAACAAAATTTAATGGAAAGGGCTCCCTTAAGAAGGAGCCCTTAACTAGTATTATCGAATTAAGTTTACCGTCCCTTGCAGGTTTACGGCTGCTCCGGTATTGGGGTCGGTGTAACTTATGAGGTAGAAATAGGCTCCTTGTGCTAAGGCATTTCCATTGAGGTCGGTGCCATCCCATCCTAAATTGGCAGTATTGTTATTCTGAAAGGCCAAGTCTTGGAACTTTAAACTTCCCGAGCGATCATAAATGCGAAGGGCAATTTGCTGAACACCGGCATCGGCAGGAGGGATTATAAAGAAGAAGCGATCGTTTTGACCATCGCCATTAGGACTAATTACATTGGGAATAATCCAAGAGCTTTGACCGCTGCCAATTTGATTGGGATCCAAACTCATCTCGTACAAATACCAATTCGATTCGGAGGGTAATAGCTTTTGTTGTCCATCACGGGCATAAACGCGAATGGCATAGGTGCCGGATCCTTCAGTTTTGGGGATGCTGATATTGGCGGTAGTGCCTTGCACAATCTGCGGCATTTGCCAATCGGGATGAATTCCCCCCTTATATCGACCATATTGCACATAATAGTCGCGACGGTTAGCAGGTAAGCAGGAGTAGTGGTTCCAGCTTAAATTAATTACATCAGCCGTTAAGGTACTCTGACTCGAAACTTCCTCAATTACAATATTATTGCAACTGCGAGTTTCATCCCAAGTATAACCCGCATAATCGAGCGCTAGCTTAAACTCATAAAAATTGTGATCTACCTCATAATCGCTGCCGCCAAAGTCCATTTCGAAGCGGCGACTTAAAGGATCCTTGATCTGCCTTTCTAAGCGCCAGGCACCACCGTTTTCCTTTACATAAATATTCCAAGCGCCAAAGAATTGATACACCGATGAATCTTGTAAATCGGGGCTCGCGGTCCAGTGCACCATCAGATTATAATCGTCCTTCAAGGTCACCTGATTTAACTGATAGCTTGGATTTGGGCAATCGTTTACTGGAATGATAAGGGAGGTGAACTCAGCCATTTCGCTACCACATTTACCAATTAGGGTATTTCCATCATGGCCTTTTTTTATTTGTAGCAGATAATTGCCGTTTTTCACCAAGGGCTGATGAAGCCTTAGATATACTTTGTCGCAAAAATCACCTGTACAACTATCTATTACTTCTACCACTGGTCGTAGTACACTATCGGAGCCAATAATCCGAAAATCAGTGTTGAGTATAGATTCGGTTCGAATGGGATTGGTGAACTCTAGCGGAATCAAGGTGTCAAAACATTGGTGAATATTGTAAATACCCAAATTAGCGCCCTGTGTAGAATCACGATGGATTTGAGCCACATTATAAGTGTTTAAAAGGCTATCTATTTGCTGACTGGAAAAGTAGCTTGAGGAGAAGGTATTCGTGCTCGCATTTATTTGGGGTCCATCAGCGTAAGCGGAATTACAATTAGCAGTAACCGTAACAATTATTTCACGATTACTACTGCCGTGAAGAACCCATTGTAGACTGATGGGATCAAAATTCCAAGCCTCTACAATTATGTTCATATTGTATTTTCCCTGTTGGCTAGGGTTTAATGCGAATTTTCCTGTCTGAGGATCTAAAGAGAGGCCTGTGTAACTAGGTATGCTTTGATAAGCAGTAAATCCCGGGAGGAAGGCAATATCACTGCTGGGCCCACAGAGGGTTCCGCTTCGCGAAGGCACTAGACGGTATTTGATGCTATCACCTTCGGGGTCAAAAGCACTTTGACTGAAGATAGTTGCTAGATCGCCTGGGTTTGTCTTACACAACAAAACATTAGGCGAGGAGGTAATTTGTGGTGAAGAGCTTTCGCGAATAGTATTATTTAAGGTGGCTTCTAAGTATATATTTTCACTCCCACTTGAGCCTAAATTATCGCTTGCATCACGACAGCAATAACCGAATACTGAAAATTTATAATCACCACATTTACCGGGTAAGCTCACAAAAGATCCATAGCGCACCAATGTGTAATTAGAGTAGGCGGGATCGTTAGGATCACCACAATCATTTTCGGGTGGTGCTATCCATTTACTGGGGTCATTGGGTGAAGCTAGATTGGCAGGAGGGGATATAAGGTTTAGACTGATCGTGGTATCTCCATAACAAGAACTGCTGATGCATACATCATGGGTACCATTTGTATTGATGCTACTCCTCCAAAACCAATGTACAATAACTTCATAGCGCAGGGAATCATTAGCGGTTGGAGCCCAACGATAGTAAATTTCGCCAGCCGAATAGTGGGCGGCATCTAGATTAAAGAATGATAGCGAAAAGAAAAGGACAAGAAGCCCAATTCTGAGATTAAACAAGAATTTGTGCATGATTGGATTTTTTTAAACTAATGACTTACAGGAAAATGGTAAACACCAATTGTCTTAAGCTACTATGTGAGTGATTGAAAGAGTAAAAAGAAAAAGCCTCCTCCATGCATAGAGCATCTTGGAGGCTTTTTTCATCAGGCAATGCTTTTACCTTGTTCCGGCATTTATAGTGATATTTCCATTTAGTGTTTGGGAGGTATTTGTATTAGGATCCTGTAGTTGTATTACATAGAAATAAACCCCCGAGGCGAGCCTCTGACCGGAGTTGTTTACCCCATTCCAGCCGAGGGCTTTACTGTTTTCATTGGCAAAGTCGGGATTGTTGTACACTTCCTCACCATGGCGATTATAGATCCGAAGACCAATCTTTTCATATTGAACACCATTTTCTGGGGTGGCAATAAAAAAGCGGTCGTTTAGTCCATCCCCGTTAGGGGTAATAATATTCGGGATTAATACCGCCCCTGGATTTTCAGTAGGTTCAGGATCTTGGGTAGGGAAGTAGGTAATGAAATAATAAACCCAATTGGACTCGGAAGAATCTGTACGGGCATTGCCATTTACATTTCGTGCCACTACGCGGGCTACATAAGTACCCTCCGTTTCCTCGCTTGGCTCGGGAATATTAATTACCGCCATGGAGTCGGTGGTTTGACTTACCAATTCCCAACTGCCAATGCCAGGGTCTGCTAGGCTAGTATCTCTTTTACCACGGAATACATCATAATTACGTACCGAAGCATCTATGCAATTATAGTGGTTCCAGAAAAGGGGTAACTGGCTTTCGGTGCGTAGATCTTTATCAATCCTAAGCTGAATTGAAGAACAATAACCGCTAGGAGCACGACCTTTTCCATTATACACCAGCTGCACTTGATAATCGAAAACATGGTTATCTACATAAAACCCATTCTGATCCATGCTATCGGTAAAGCTTCGCACATTGGGATCAGTGATTACTTTCAATAAACTGAAGGGTCTTTGCCCCTCTTCGGAACGATACACATTCCAGGCCTCAAAGGATTGCATGATCGCTGGATCTTGTAAATCGGTATTCCCCGACCAATCTAGTCGAACGTGCACATCTCTTTGTACGCTTAAACCATCTAAGTTATAGCTGGGTTGGGGGCAACCACTCACAGGGATTAGGAAGGTATAGAACTCCGCCAGCTCAATTCCACATTCGTTGGTAAGGGTGGTGCCATCATTACCTCTACGTATTTGGAGCACGTAGTTACCGTCAATATCTAAGGGCTGCTGAAGCTTTAAATCGAGGTTTCGACTAACTAGGAACTGACAATTGGTTTCTACTTCTACAATGGGTCGAGCTACGCCATCCGGTCCAATCAATCTAAAGTCGGTAGGGTCTACTGAGGAACATCGAATATTATTATCGAACTCAATGGAAACAATACTATCAAAACATTGATAGCCTTCGAACACCGGAATTTCATGGATGGTATTTGCTCCCGAGCCTGAGCTATCATCTCCAGCAAAACGAAGCATATTGTAAAGGGTCTTCATGCTATCAATTTGCGCTTGACTAAAGTTTTGGATGGAAGCATTATTACTGGCAGCTCCTAAAGCCAATCTTGGTCCATCGGAGGAAGCGGGATTGCAGTTGGCAGTAATAGGAATTTGAATTTCTCGAATGGTAGTACCAATATTTAACCAATTAAGATGAATGGTATCAAAGCGCCAATCTTCTACAATAATCTTAACCACATAAGATCCTTGCTGGCTGGGGCTAAATCGGAAAATCCCAGTTTGTTGATCGATGGTAATTCCGGTAGAGCTTGGGAAAGGATTGTTTACGGTATAACCAGGGGCAAAAGGAATATCAGAAGAGGCTCCACAATAGGCAGAGGTAAAACAATTTGCAAATCCGGTAGATTCTTGGGGGTGGCCAAAACGATAAACAATGCTATCTCCATCGGGGTCGATTGCCGCCTGAATAAACTCAAAAGGTTTAGCACCGGGTTGGCTTAAGCAGAAAGCCTTTCCGGCTGGAGCCTGAATTTGGGGCGATGAGTTTTCGCCAAGGGTATTATTAAGCGTGGCGTTAATCATCATATTCCGACTATTAGAATTTAAAAGATTGTCA
>CATMQD010000153.1 GCA_950073045.1 uncultured Flavobacteriales bacterium
AGAGTCATTCCCGCAGCCACCATAAAGGGTACTCGAGTCCCAAACTCACCGAGCACCCCACCTAAAGTTGGTCCCACAATAAAGCCTAATCCAAAAGCAGCACCTACCATCCCAAAATTCTTCGCCCGGTCCTTGGCCTCACTAATGTCAGCTATATAAGCATTGGCCACCGTAAAGCTACTACCGCAAACTCCAGAGATCATTCGCGCTATAAAAAGCCAAGTAAGCGTAGGCGCAAAAACAATAACCAGATAATCAAGGCCCAAGCCCAAAAGTGAAATGAGCAACAAAGTTCTACGGCCATAATTGTCGCTTAAACCACCCAATATTGGGGCGAAAATAAGCTGCATTACCGCATAGGTAGCCGCTAGTAAACCACCATAAAAGGCCGATTCGCTATTACTGAAATCGGTGAGCTCCTGGATGAGCTCTGGTATGATGGGAATAATAATCCCGATGCCCATGATATCAATGAGCACGGTTACGAAAATGAAACCTACCGCCGCTTGCTTTTTTTGCATGGCTCAAAAGTAAATCAATCTCCCTTCGCGAGGATTAAAAAAATAATAGCAAGACCTTAATTTACCGACCCGCGATTCAAGGGATTCAGTAAAAACAAAGTTGCCCGAATTTTTATTAGAATAAAAGAATGCTTAGCGCACCGTAAATACCCGGCTAATATTAAAGCCAAAGTGCAAATCACCATCTAGCCACGAGCCTTCAGTTTGACTAAAAGCATAAGGCTCCGCCACACCACGAGCATTGGTTACGAAAAGCTGAAAAACGTGTCCACCAGTTTCAATATCCATCCCAATAGAAAGGGCATTTTGGAAATTGTTAAAACCATCTGCCGGGTTAACTCCCGCTGGGTAAGAATTAGGATTTAATACCGGCACCCACTCCACCGTAATAGCATGCATGTGGGTAATCTTGTAGCGCGCAGCTACCCCAATTGCTACTTGCGTGTTATTGTCAGCCGACCTTTCCGTAAGATTGGTATGGATGAGGGTAGGCACAATTTGCGCCGAGAAATTCTGACTAAACTTCCGGGCAATAACCAGTTCGTGAACATAGGACATGCGACGACCAAAACTGCGTTCAAAACCCTGAGCCTCTTCATCAAATCGTTGAGCTGTATAATAGGCCGATGAAAATCCGGTTACACTTACGGGCATGTTTACTGCTCCTTTAGATTGGCGTAATAAACGATACTTCGCAAAGACATCGTAAGTTTTACGGAAGCCCGTATGTCCGGCCCCAATATTTAACCAAGTGGTTGGACTATAGTCTAGGGTTAGGCGCACTTGGGCATTATCCAGGCCCATAAAGTTGTAGAAGAAATCATCATTAAAAGCGCCAAAACGGTGCAAAATGGTGTATTGCAAAACTCCTTTCCCAGGCAACTCATTGGTTTGTAAGTTCACCACTTTCGTACCCTTCCAAGTCGCGAAGGTATAAGTGGTTTTTTCACCTGCATCTTCCTCTAATTCCGAAAGTAAATCATCTTGCCCCCAGGCAAATAAGGGTAAAAAAGCGGTTAGCAAAAAGTACTTTTTAAGCATAATCGAACTTTACAGTGATGGCGATTTCATTGCTAATATTATCGGCCTTAGCGGTAGGAATTTCAATTTTATAATCCGAGCATTTCAACATAAACTCAGCTGTGGCCGATAGCTTTCCATCCTTCACGCTTAGCTTTACTTCTTGTGCTAAATCCTGCTCTACTCCATGAATAGTCATGGTTCCTTTAAAAGTGAGGGTATAACTACCATCCTTCTCCAAATTAATTTTATCGTATCCTTCAATCTTACCTTTAAAAATAGCCTTTGGGTATTGGCCACTTTCCATGTAATTTTCATTGAAGTGTTCCTGCATTAAAGCCTTCTCAAACTGAAAAGCATTAATGGGCACCAAAAAGGCAAACTCTCCATTTTCCAAATTAATGATGCTACTTACCTGCTTATTCTCCGCGGTAATATCTTCCACTGGAGCATCGGAGAAAAACTTCACATAACCACTTCTTGTTTTAAGCTTTTGTGCGCTTAGACTTAATCCAAAACTCAGGCATAATGCCAATAGACTTAATTTTTTCATAGGGGAGATTTAATTATTTGGCGCTCCATCCTGCACCCAGGCGGAGATTTTTGAAATTTCACATTGAGGCATTTTCCCTGTAGGAGGCATAATTGCTCCCCCACTACCGGTAATTCTACTCATTAATTGTCCGGTGCCAGCAATACTTTTTAGGTTCTCGTATTTACTGAGATCAAGATTATTAACCGCGTTGGGCCCTAAATGACAACCCGAAGTGGCACAATTTGCATCAACAATCCCTTTAATCTCATTTTGATACGAAGGCTCGGCGGGATTGCAAGGATCGGCTAAATCCTCTACACTTTCATTGCTACAAGCAAAAACGAAAAGACTAAAAAGGCTAAGTGCAAGAATTTTTCTCATGATCTTTAATTGGAGGGGGTTTAAGATATTGTTTAATTTCAGCATTTGTAATGCTATCCTAATATACGCGGCATTATTACGATTGGTTTGTTATTATACCCTAATTTACAATGATGAAAAAACTACTTTACGCCTTTATAATTCTCGTTCTAGTTGGTGGTGTGAGCTATTGGTATGTATTCCATAAACCACATCGTGATTTACAAAATGAGGCCGTAGCCTTTGAACTAAAGGCCGAAAAATTAATGTCCGACTTCAGCGATCAGCCGCAGCTTGCCGACTCGCTTTATATAGATGAATTGGTTTCCGTGGAAGGTAAAATAAAGGAGCTTGAGGAACGTGCTATTATTTTAGAGCCCGGCATTTATGGTAGTTTAGACAGCAACGAAACTATGCCCGATCTAAAAATAGGCATGTCGGTTAAAATTCGTGGGCGGGTATTAAGTTTCGATGATCTTTTTGAGGAAGTAAAGCTGGATTTTGTGCGGTTTGAAGATCAATAAACCCAAGTACTCCGCTTAAGCCTGAGTAATTGTAAAAATCCGATTACAAAGAAAATGGAGAGGGTTAAAGCGCTCGCTTTCATGTCGCCAGTAAGCTCTATCAAATAACCGTAAACAAAGGTGCCGCAAATTATAGCCACCTTTTCACTTACATCGTAAAAGCTAAAGAAGGAAGCGGTGGACTGGGTTTCGGGCAATAGTTTGGAATAGGTACTGCGGCTAACCGATTGGATGCCTCCCATCACTAAACCAACTAAGGCTCCGATAGCGTAAAACTTATATTCTACTAAAGGATCTTCTTTTTGTAATAAAAAGGCGAGCACGCAGATTAAAGCCCAAATGGCGATGCTTATTTTTAGGGATAAGATATTACCGTATTTCCTAGCCACCCAAGCAAATAGATTTGCACCAGCAATGCCCACAAATTGAATAATGAGGATGGTCGCAATCAGTTTAGTGCTCTCCATACCCAATTCCTCGCTACCAAAAAGGCTGGCCAATAAAATTACCGTTTGTACGCCCACACTAAAAAAGAAGAAGCTGTAGAGGTATACTTTGAGTCGAGGATTTTCTGAAATGATTTTCACTACTGCTTTTAATTCCCGAAAACCCTGCCAGAGGTAACCGCTTTCCTTGGGTTTGCGATGATGCACATTTACTGGTAATCGACGGAAAGTAATTTGGGCGAAGCCAATCCACCAAATTCCAGTTAGCAGAAAACCAAAACGCGTTGCTGAACCGGTATCGGCAAAGCCAAAAACTTCAGGAAAGGTAACTAGTACCAAGTTTAAAATCAGTAAAGTGGCGGAGCCGATATAACCTAAGGTAAAGCCCTTGGCGCTTAAGCGATCTTGTTCATCAGGACTAGCAATTTCTGGTAAAAATGCATTGTAGTACACCAAGGATGCCCAAAAGCCAACGCTGGCAATAATGCTGAGTATCAATCCTAAATAAACTTGTTCCCCATCAAAAAAGAAAAGGCCCATACAGGCCAAAGAACCCATATAAGCGAAAAATTGCAAGAACCCCTTTTTATTCCCAGAGTAATCCGCTACGCCAGAAAGCAGTGGGCTTAATACTACAACTAGAGCAAAGGAGAATGATAAAGAGTAGGAATATAAAGCGGTATTCTCAAAGGACCGGCCAAATAATTCGATTTGCTCCGGACAAACGGCAGCAAAATAAATTGGAAAAATTGCGGTTGAGATTACCAGTGAATAAACAGAATTGGCCCAATCGTAAAAGGCCCACCCGAATTGAACGCGTTTGTTGGTCATGCCTGCAAGATAATAATCAACACCTATTTTTTGATTTTATATTTGCCCAATGCAAAAACTAGAAGCCCTGTGTAGGGATTTAAAAGAGTTCCTTTTAGAACGTCCAGATATTGTAGTCACCAACCATCAAAATCCGGATGGTGATGCCGTAGGAAGTGCCACCGCTTTAAGTGGGGTTTTAATGCAATTAGGATTTCGGGTTAAAATCATTATGCCTAATGATTATTCCAGCAATTTAAAGTGGATGAGCCTCAGTGAAGAAGTAATCTTTTACGATCAATCTCAGTTGGAGGCCGATCAATATATTACTGATGCCGGACTACTCATTCACCTCGATTATAATAATCCTTCGCGCAGTGGGGCCATGGAAAATGCCATTCGCCAAAGCAGCGCAAAAAAGCTGATGATTGATCACCATCAACAACCGGATAACTTTTGCGATTGGACTTACAGCGATACCAGCATGAGTAGCACTTGTGAAATGGTTTGGCATTTTTTAGCGCAAATGGAATGGACCGAATTGCTGGATAAAAATTTGGCTGAAGCCTTATATACTGGAATTGCAACCGATACCGGAAACTTCCGTTTTAGTTCCACCAGCGCTACCACCCATCGAGTAGCTGCCCATCTCCTTGAAAAAGGAGTTGAAAACCAAAAAGTGGCTAGCCGGGTTTACGATAGCAATAGTATTAGTCGTTTCCAGTTATTAGGTCGAGCCTTAAAAGGCATGGAGGTAATTCCCGAACTTTATACTGCCATTATTCATTTAAATCAAGAAGATTTAGAGGAGTGCGGATTTGAAAAAGGTGATACCGAAGGATTTGTAAATTATGGTCTTTCTTTGGAAGGAACAGAAATCGCAGCTTTTGTTTTACCTAGAGATGGAATGTATAAATTGAGTTTCAGAAGTAAAACCACCTTTGATGTAAATCAATTTGCCCGAGCCTACTTTAATGGTGGTGGTCATAAAAATGCCGCAGGTGGAAGTTCAGAGCGCAGTATGGGCGAAACAATTTCCTATTTAAAAGAATGCCTGTATAAGCATCAGGCGGAAATAAAAGAACATGCTGAAAACCCTTAATTTCTTAGTTGCCCTTTCTCTGTTTAGTGCCTGTCATTCTGGTACCGAGGGCCAAAAGCCAGAACGCTTATTTCAAGAAAAGGAGTCTCAACCACGCGAAAATAATATTGAAGCCCATCGTAGTTTCTTAAAAAAGGAAATTGAATCGATAGAAGCCTATATTAAAGAACGTGATTTAGAGCTCGAAAGAAATGGCACAGGAATATACTATTCCATAGATGGCGAAAATGGTGAAGGTGAAAAAGCAAAGTCCAGGCAGCTTGTTACCTACACTTATGAAATCAGCATGCTCAATGGCAGCCTGCTCTATAGCTCCCCAGAAGGAAAACCCGCACAATTATTACTCGACCGGCAACATGCCGAGATTGGTTTACACGATGCTTTAAAGCTGATGCGCGTTGGTGATAAGGGTTTCTTTATCTTACCTTCGCATCGCGCCTTCGGAGTGGCGGGCGATCAAAATAAAGTCCCTCCATTCACCGCCTTGGTGTACAAATTAGAAGTCTTAGAAATAGAAAATCAAAATCAACAGAAATGAGAAACTTTTGGATGACCGCACTCCTTTTAGGAGGCTTGTTATCGAGCTGCAGCTCTCAAAATTCGGTAGTAATTAATGGCGAAGAGCAAACCCTTAGCGATGGCGTTTACGCGCACATCAACACCACAATGGGCGACATCTTAGTTAAACTAGCTGATGAAAAAGCGCCAATGACCACCGCTAATTTTGTGGCTTTAGCCGAGGGCAATCACCCTGAAGCATCTGCAGAATTTAAGGGCAAGCCATTTTATGACGGCCTTATCTTTCACCGTGTTATTCCTAAATTTATGATTCAAGGTGGCGACCCCCAAGGTAATGGTAGTGGTGGCCCCGGATATAAATTCGATAATGAAACTAGCGAAGAGCTTAGTCATGATAAAGGAGTAATCTCCATGGCTAATTCTGGTCCTAATACTAATGGAAGCCAATTCTTTATCACTGTTGCTCCAACTAAGCAGTTAGACGGTAACTACAATGTATTTGGTAAAGTGGTTGCTGGTCAGGAAGTAGCGGATGCTATTTCTAATGTAGATCGCAACAGAAGCGACCGTCCCAATGTAGATGTAGTTATGAATAGCGTGAAAATCATCCGTAAAGGAAGCGCTAAAGATTATGATGCTCCTTCCGCATTTACCAATGCTAAAAAGGCAAAAGCCGAAAAAGCAGCTAAAGAGGCTGCAGAACGTGAAGCCATGGTTTCTGAGCTTAGCGAGGGTATGGAAAAAACCGAAACTGGTTTATACTACGAAGTACTTACCGAAGGAACTGGCCCTAAGCCAAATGAAGGTCAAACTGTAATGGTCAACTACGCTGGCTATTTAGTAGATGGTACTCTTTTCGACACTAGCATTGAAGAATTAGCAAAGAAAGGTGGCGTTTATAATGCTCAACGTCCTTATGGTCCAATGCCTGTAAAGGCCAGTCGCAATGCCCGCGTAATTCAAGGATGGCGTGAAGCTTTAACTCGCATGAATGTTGGGGATAAATGGAAGCTTTTAATTTCTCCAGAATTAGGCTATGGCAGCCGCGGAGCTGGAAATGTAATTCCACCCGATGCTTGGTTGATTTTTGAAGTGGAAATGGTAGAAATTAAAGCCGAACCAGCTACTAAATAATTATTTCGATGCAAGACGGAATTTACGCACGTTTTACTACCCCTCGTGGGGAGATTACCTTAAAGCTCGAGCACGAGAAAACGCCTTTAACGGTAGCCAACTTTGTTGGATTAGCAGAAGGCAAAATTGAAAATCAGACCAAAGATGCCAATGAGCCTTACTACGATGGACTAAGCTTCCACCGGGTAATTGCTGATTTCATGATTCAGGGTGGCGACCCTACCGGCAGTGGCGCTGGTGGTCCTGGTTATAAATTCGTAGATGAGATCCATCCAGAGCTTAAACACGATAAAGCCGGTACGCTTAGCATGGCTAATGCCGGACCAGGAACCAATGGTTCTCAGTTTTTCATCACCCATGGTGAAACACCTTGGCTAGATGGAAAACACACCGTTTTTGGTTCTGTAGTAGAAGGTTTAGAAGTGGTAAATGCCATTAAACAAGGCGATACCATGGATAAGGTTGAAATCATCCGCAAAGGCGCCGAAGCTGAGGCTTGGGATGCAGCCGCTATCTTCACCGATATGATGGCTCGTCAGGATGAGATTAAGGCTGCTGCCCGCAAAGCAGAAGAAGAGAAAATGGCTAAAATGACCGAAGGTTATGATAAAACGGCCAGTGGACTTTTCTACAAAATTGAAACAGAAGGCGAAGGTGATAGCCCTGAAAAAGGAAAAACCGTAGCTGTGCATTACGAAGGCCGTTTAATGGACGGTACTGTATTCGATAATTCGCGTCAGCGTGGCGAGCCCATCACCTTCCCTATTGGCGTTGGTCGTGTTATTCCTGGTTGGGACGAGGGCATCGGAATGTTAAAAGTTGGCAGCAAAGCCAGCTTAATCCTCCCTCCTTCATTGGCCTATGGAGCAGCTGGGGCAGGTGGCGTAATTCCACCTAATGCTTGGCTCACATTTGATGTAGAATTGGTGGGGATTAAATGAGCCCTTTCAAATAATTTTAAAGCGGACTTCGGTCCGCTTTTTTTATGCCGTAAATTCAGATCTTTAAAGCTCAATTTCTCGCTTTGCCCCGCTTATGAAAACTAAGTCACTTCTATTTCTTTTACTGCTGCCTTTTCTTGGTTTCGCTCAAAGCAGATGGCTAGTCATTACCGAAGCTCAGGTATTACAGCTTAATGGGAAAGAACGGCAATATGGTTTATTTGATGAAGGACCGCGGTTATTCGAAAGAAATCAAATTCCGAGTTTAGAGCCTCAAAAACCCTTTCATCCTACCTACAACAAGCTTTACTCGCCGCAAGATTTTCTGATTCCCTTAAAAGGAAAACACCGCTTGGATTCCCTAATTCTTTTTGATGGGGCT
>CATMQD010000154.1 GCA_950073045.1 uncultured Flavobacteriales bacterium
AAGTGCATACCAGCTTTGGAAAGCCCAAAACCTAATAATTTTTAAGGGACGATTTGAGGACCGTCTACCATTAATGGGGGCGGGATCCTTTTCGGTGTTTTCATATAGTGATACTTCAGAATGCCCTTCATGGTCGGATACCGCTTTTATTCCATATAATGATTTATTCAGCTCTAATTTCGGAAGCGATAGTGCTGAAACTTTGCGTGTGCTGCACGATCAGCTAGAGCCATGGGAAACAGGTTACTATTTTCAAACCCTATCTATCCCGGATAGTATAGTTCGTAAAATTGATAAAGTGTCTATTTACGGTGTTAAGAATCTGAATCAAAACTTGTCTCAAAATGCCACCTTGCGTTTCGCGAAAACCAGCGGCGCTCAACAGGACATTGTCGATAATATTGGTGCTTGGGAATACTTGAATTTTAATGCCAATTTAGACTTGGATAGTATTTGGGACTTAGAATTGCGATTGGAGTTACCGGGCGATTTTGATATTCAACTGATTGAAGGTTCTGGAAATCCACTATTGGTGAATGGCATTGAATACTCAAATTTTTACCGCCAAATTCAATTGCCTAATGGCACCATTATTACCGATACCCTTCAAGCGAGGTTTCCTATTGGACTTACTTTTGAATCCAATATCAATACACCTGAATGGACCACTCAGATAAAAATCTATCCCAATCCAGCTGAGGAATACTTCTATGTGGAAAGAGTGACAGCAGAGGTGAGCCCATGGATCCTTTACGATTTAAATGGACGAATGATGAGCAGTGGCGTATTATTAGGGACCAACGAACAAATTAGCCTCCAGGGATTAACGGAAGGGATGTATATTCTAGATTTAGGCTATATCAAAAAAAAGATTTTAGTGGAATAGGCAATTTCTAGGAACAATTAAGTGAGATTGGCTTTAGAAGAAAATCGTATTGTCTAATTATGCTACAGATTCCGATCCACAATTGTCATTTATAGCCTCCCCTAGAGCACGGCCCAGGAAAGCTAAATTTGAAAAATTAACCGGTTATCCATTTTGCGCGAATTTCTTCCAATAGCATTTTAAAGGATGAAAAAGCTCTTAATTATAATTATTATACTTTTTGGGTGCACTTCGGGCCGAAATTTGACAGTTCAGAGGTTCAATAGTTCAATCAGATTAATGGAATGTGATTGCTTATCACTTTTACAGGATTTAAGAATTGAGAAGAGAAGGAATTACATTTCGATAAGCTCGAAGGGGGAAATGAACTCTTATTATAAAATTAGAGTAGTAGATACTAACCTAAGCGTGGAACACCTGAGAGGAAATATGACAGAAGCGGAAGTTCTTTCTGTCGCAAAGTGTTTCAATGGATTGAATGTCCGCTTTTCGTCATCAATTCCAAACTTAGGGCTTCAGCTTTTCTACAAAGGCGAAGATCAGGTTTGGATTTATATTTCAGATTTATCCAAATTACCAAGCAATGAATTAGAGTGGTTCGATACAAACTACACTCGCTTGAACTCCAAGTGGTATTATGCGAGGGTCGAAGAATATAGCTCTGTTTTTTCGCCTAAGATTATTGAAAAATAAACCTTGAATTGATTATCAGGCATTTTTTTTGGGGTGATTAATTAGGTCTTTGGCTTTCCTTGGATAGATAGCATGATGATTTTCCCACTTCTACTCTGTTTTTCCACACTTCCAAATCATTGCATCCTTCTTGTTCTAAAGGATAAAAACTGCTTTGCACCTGAACACAAATTGCTTTTTAAAGGAGAAAGAACTTCTTTTTAGCGGTCAAGCAACTAAAAACCCCCTGTACTTTTACTAAAAAGTACAGGGGGTTTTTGGTAAAAGTACCTGAGGAAATTTATTTTTCTCAGGTACTTTTTAGTCTTGTTTACCGGAAGCCTTGGCGCGCGTGCCTTGAGCGGGTTTCATATTTTTGGTTTTATAGAACTCTAAACGGCTTAACCATCTCTTTATTCTAGCGTCGGGATGAAAGTGAAGCCTCACTTTCTTTATGTTCGAGCTCCTTACTTGTTTGGCTTGGGCCGAGCCACTGCAGCTAGCGCTAAGGGAAAATGTTCCTAATTGGTCGAGGCGCACGGCCTGTCCTGACTCTAAAGACATGCGAATTTCATGACTAAGCGCAATTACTACCGCCTGAACATCCGCGGGATGCAAAGTGCATCTTTTACTAATCGCCTCGCTAAGATCCTCGGTACCAATGGTTCCTTTTCGTTTTAGAATAGGATAATAAAGCTTAGACTCACGGGCTGATTGGGGTAGCGTTTTGGGGATTACATGATATTCGATAGGCATAGTCTGTTCTTTAGACTAAAGAGCCTTACAAATAAAGGGCCAAAATGATTTTGGGGGGATTGGCTTTTGTCTAGTACTCTTATTGATGCACAGGCTCTATGCTTGGCAAATGATTCACTTTTGCTCCAAATCGGCTAAAAGATCGCCGACCACAAAAGTGCTACCGCCAATAAAAATAAGATCATCACTTAAGGTTAGTGAAAGGGCGGCTTGATAGGCAGAGTGCACATCGGCATAAGCCTTACCAGCCAAGCCAAATTTTAAAGCTTCACGTTTTAAGAGCTCGGCATCCATGGCCCGTGGAATACGCGCTTGAGTGAAATAGTAAAAGGCACTTTGCGGTAAAATGCGCAGGATATCCTTTATGGGTTTATCATTGGCCATACCCCAAACAATGTGGAGCTGACGATAAGAAAGCTTTTTTATTTGATCGACTAAGGATTGTACGCCGGTTAAATTATGCCCAGTATCGCAAATGCTTAATGGCTTTGTCTGGAGGATTTCCCAACGTCCGCGAAGGCCCGTAAGTTTTGTAACTCTACTTAGGGCATCTTCTAAGCTAGACATTAATTGCCAACCCTTCTTTTCCAATTGATCTACCGCGCAGAGTACCCCTCTTAAATTGTTTTCTTGGTAATCGCCTTTTAAATCTAAATCGAGGTATAAACGAGAACTTGCCACTTCATCGATAGCGAAATAGAGAGGGGCATTCTTAGCGGAAGCCATTCTTTTAAAAACCGGATCGCATTCCAATTGACGCTCACTAATCACTACCGGTACTTCTTCTTTTATAATACCTGCTTTTTCGCCCGCTATCTCGGCCAAAGTATCGCCGAGAAAAGACTGATGATCAAAACCAATATGCGTGATGAGGGAAAGTTCGGGCTTAATAACATTAGTGCTGTCTAGTCGGCCGCCCATGCCCACTTCAATAATGGCGATATCTACTTCTTCATTACGGAAATAGTCGAAAGCTAAACCCACGCTCATTTCAAAGAATGAAAGGCCTAGCGAGCTAAACTGATCTTTATAGCGATCTACAAAAGTGATTACCGCTTCTTCGGGAATCATAGCGCCGTTTATGCGAATGCGCTCGCGGAAGTCCACTAAATGTGGAGAAGTGTATAATCCCGTTTTATAGCCTGCCGCCTGAAAAATGGCGGCCAACATATGGGCAGAAGAACCTTTACCATTGGTGCCCGCCACATGCACACTTTTAAAACTTTCCTGCGGCTGTTGGAGAATATCCATCAAAGCCCAGGTATTATTTAAGTCTGCTTTATAAGCGGCCTTGCCCACTCTTTGGTACATGGGCAGCTGCGAGAACAGCCAGTCCAAGGTTTCGCGGTAGGAAGTCAATTTTTGCTAAAGCTATAGATGATGTAACCACTTTGTTGCACGGGTGCATCGCGGTCAGATTCCCAAGTGGTTTCCATGGCGGCACGGCGGGCTTGGTCGAATAGACAAGAGTTTGTGGTAGTCGTAGCGGGACCATTAGGGACTTTCTCACCAGCAACCGCCCGGATAACCTTTCCATTACGATCTACATAAATCTTTACCACAACCCGACCTGAGGCTTCACAAGGATTAGGCTTTGGTTTAGCGAGGGCTTTGCGGTTACCGAGAAGGTAATTTCCATCACCACTACCGCCACCGCCAGGGGTGCCACTGTAGTTATTAGAGTTTGGGTCTCCGTTTTCATCGCCCATATCACCAGCTCCTTGCGTGTTTCCTTCGCCACCACTCGAAGAGCTAGCAGCATTATCTAAAAGGTTTTGTAGGCTTTCAGAGGGTTTAGGATCCGGCTCATCGGGTACATCTTGATTATCCGTTTCAGGATTTTCGCTTGTTTCTTGGGGCTCCGGATCGGGCTCTTCCGAACTGGTTGTGGCCGTACTTTGATCAATAGTTGGCGCATCTACCACATCTTGCGTAAGCACTTCTTGCGTTTCTACGGGAGTACTGGCTTGATTTTGTGGCGAACCACTGCTCGGCGCTTCAAAAACTTCGCCTTCACCAAAGTCATCGTAACCAAAGCTAATTAAAACCCCGGCCTCTGGCTTGGGATCGTAATAGCTTAGTCCTACAAAGAGGAACAAAATAAAAAGTGCCCCATGAATTACTAAGGTGGTAATTAGGGCTTTACGACGATTGTTTTTTTGTTCCTTGCTTTCTTCCATCTAACTTGGATCAGTGGCTGCGATCAGTTTTAATTTATTTCGGTAGGCAATATCCATTACCAGTACGGCCATTTCGTAAGGTACCGATTTATCGGCACGCAGAATTACTACTCCTTCTTCAGTATTATTAACCTGCTTTAGAATTTCGCGCTCTAGTTCATTACGACTCACAATTACATTTCCCACCGAGATTCTTTGATCGGGGGCAATGTTTACGGTAACATCTTTACGCTTTACAGTTTGGGCATCGCTTTTAGGTAAAACCAAATCTAGGGCACTAGTGGTTACTAGGGTAGAGGCGATCATGAAAAAGATTAAGAGCAGGAAGACGATATCCGTCATACTGCTCATATTAAACTCGGCGCTAACCTTTGATCTTCGCTTTAAATCCATACTAAGCTGGTTCGTTCAGGAGGTCGAGGAATTCCGTAGCGCGTAATTCCATATTGTAAATGGTTTTATTTACGCGGCTCACCAAAATATTATAACCTAAATAGGCGATAATACCAACGGCCAAACCGGCAACAGTGGTGGTCATGGCGGTGTAAATTCCTTCAGCCAACATTTCAATATCAATTTGTCCACCCGCAGCAGCCATCTCGTGGAAAGCGAGAATCATTCCGATTACCGTACCCAAGAAACCAATCATAGGAGCTGCTCCCGAAATAGTGGCCATGGTTGGTAGGTTTTTCTCTAGGGAAGAAACTTCGAGCTTACCGGTGTTTTCGATGGCAGCGTTAATATCTTTTAATGGTTTGCCGATGCGAGATATACCTTTGCCAATCATGCGGGCCGCGGGAGTATCTTCACCCTGACAAAGAGTTTGAGCAGATTGCAGATTGCCTTCTAATACATTTTTACGGATGTTCTCCATAAAATTGCTGTCCATTTGGTTGGCCTTTTTGATGGCCCCCCAGCGTTCTGCAAAAATGTAAACCGCAATTACCGAAAGCACAAACAGCACGGTCATAATTAGGATTCCTCCTGGACCGCCGCTACTTACCAATTCCCAAATACTGAGGGTTTTCTCTACTGGCTCAGCAGAAGCGGAGTCGCCCTGGGCCATGCTCATTTGTAGAAAGCTTAGTTTCATGTACAATATTATTGAACGCTAAGATAACGGGAGGGAAGGCCTGCCTCGTATATCCGCTAGAATAGAAATTAACAAGGCTCCGTTAAGAGTGAAGGGCAAAAAATATCCCGACTAAAATGCTGAGATTCTAGTCGGGATAGGCTGTTTTATTAGCGCTCTCCTTTAGTGGAAGAGCGTGTATTGTAAGATATAGGCTCCTGCTCCGGCAAAGTATCCGATAATCGCTAAGAGGCTAATGCGTTTTAAATACCATCCGAAGGAAATATTCTCTAAGCCCATAACGGCAACCCCAGCGGCAGAACCAATAATAAGGGCCGAGCCACCAGTACCCGCACAGTAGGCTAGGAACTCCCAGAATAAACCGTCGGTAGCAAATAAGCCACCCAAAGTGGGATCGATATTATACATCCCCATCGAAGCGGCTACCAAAGGAACATTATCTACAATCGCCGAAAGGAGACCAATAATAATACCAACCGAGTACACCCCTTGCTCGCTAGAAGTTCCAATGGAGCTGTCTAAGGCATTGGCTAACTCGCCTAATTGGCCCGCAGATTGTAAACTCGCTACCGCTAGAAGGATTCCCAGGAAGAAGAGCACACTTGCGGTATCTACCTTGCGCAGTACGCCAATCACCGAAAGCTTGGATTTAGTTTCGCGATTTTTAGAGCGGTGCATAATTTCGGTAAGGGTCCATAAAACCCCTAAACTCATCATCATCCCCATAAAAGGAGGGAGGTGGGTATAGGTTTTAAAGATGGGAACAAAAAGCAGCCCCATTACCCCTACGGTGAAAACGATATTACGCTCACGTTCGGTGGTAGGATTGATAAAATGTTCTTTTCCTTCGGCGCGACGTGGACGAGTAACATTGCCTTTCATGCGCGGGGTAAGCACTAATAATGGTACTAAAAGGGCAATTAAGCTTGGGAAAATCAATTTAGTAACTACGGCTCCAGCGGTAATTTGTCCACCAATCCAAAGCATGGTAGTGGTAACATCACCAATTGGCGACCAAGCACCACCGGCATTAGCGGCAATTACTACCATACCGGCAAAGAGCCAGCGATCTTTCTGATCTTCAATTAACTTCTTAAGTAAAGAAACCATTACAATGGAAGTGGTAAGGTTATCTAAAGCAGCAGAGAAGAAGAAAGTAAGGATACAGATAATCCAAAGTAACTTAGAGCGACTAGTAGTTTTAATGCGATCGGTAATCACCGCAAAGCCTTCGTGGGCATCGATTAATTCTACAATCGTCATCGCTCCCAAAAGGAAGAACAAGATGGAAGCAATTTCCCCTACATGTTCTAAAATCTGGAATTCAGTAACATAGTGGATAAGCACCTCATGTTGATCGGTAATATTCCTTTCTTCTGAGAACATATCCGAAACCCAATGCGGGATGGCTTGAAAGTCGATTATTCCTTCTGCACCAATTACATAAAGGGCCCAACAAAGGGTACCGGTAATTAGGGCTGAGGCCGCTTTGTCGATTTTGATATTGTGCTCAAGGGCAATAGCCACATAGCCAAGCACAAATATCACCACCATTAGTGTGTAGAGCATGATTTTTAGATTAGTTGTTTAAGAGCGATTTCGTAAGCGGTTTTGGTGAGCTCCAATTTTTCGGAACGCAGTTTATGGGTGTCCTGTAAAGCTTCGCGAATAACATTAGAAGTATCCGCAAAGATGGCTTCATCACTTAATTGAATATCGTCGTGCATCAAATAGCCAAATACTCTGGCCATGCCGCAATTCGAAATAAAATCGGGAATGCAGTTTACTTTTTGGTCAGCATATTCGGCAATCGGACCGTAGAAAATCTCAGTATCGGCAAAAGGCACATTGGCACCGGAAGAGATTACTTCTAGTCCACCGGCAATCATCTGATCCAAATTATCCTTGCTAATTAATCGAGAGGCAGCAGCAGGAATAAAGATCTCTGCTCCAATGCTCCACACCTTGCCATTAATCTCATCAAAGGGAATAAGATCATCAGCAATCAAGTAGTTTCCTTCACGAGCATTGTAGAGGTCCACAATTTCGGCTAGGCTAAAGCCATTTTCATTGATTAAACCACCTACCCGGTCGATAATCCCTACAATTTTAGCTCCCTGCTGGGCCAAGTAGAAGGCAGCCGCCGAGGCTACATTTCCCCAACCTTGAATAATTACCCGCTTATCTTTTACTTCACCTCCGTAGATGTCGTAAAAGTGACGTACACTCTCCGCGGTTCCATAACCGGTGATTAAGTCGGCCACGGTATATTGGCCAGCTTCACCCGGACTTAAATCGGACTGATGCACAGGTAATAGCACTCCTTTTTGCAATTGCTCGATTTTACGAGACTTCGCTTCTCCATCGGGAGCAAAGTGACCCATCAATACACCTTCTTGAGGGTGTTCGATGCCCAGATCGGAAGTAATGGGAATTACTTCGTGAATTTCGTCCACGTTTAAATCGCCACCCGTTCCGTAATAGTTTTTAAGTAGAGGCTTAACTGCCGCATACCAGCGACGAAGAACGCCATCTTTACGAGGGTCGTTCGGATTAAAGTTGATGCCGCTTTTTGCTCCACCAATGGGAGGGCCTGCCACGGTGAACAATTTTGGCGACCCCCGTCAGAGTACCAGAGCGAACCCCGCGCAAATGGTTCGCGTTAATTTCCTGTCC
>CATMQD010000155.1 GCA_950073045.1 uncultured Flavobacteriales bacterium
TTTAAAGGGGGCGATTTATATCAAGCGATGCGAGCTTCGGTATCTATCCCTGGGGTTTTTACCCCGGTTCAGCATGAAGATAAGGGCAGTCGATGGTTAGTTGATGGTGGTGTGATTAATCCGCTTCCGCTGAATCATATAAATGCACCAGAAGATCATATTGTAGTGGCAGTGGACATTAATGCTTTGGGTCCGAAATCGGCCATAATGAAAAAGGAGGAGGACGGTTCCGAAAAGAATGGATGGCTAAACTTGAACCTCAACTTTTTTAAATCTGATCAAAGTAATCAGGATCCAGGTTTGATGGATGTTATTTCTACTAGCTACGAGCATATGCAGAATAAAATAATCATGCAAACTCTGGAAAAGTACAATCCCGATTATTTAATTCGCATACCACGCAGCACCTGTGGAGTTTTCGACTTCCATCAATCTGCCGACCTTATTAAGGTTGGAGAAGAGGCCTATTTAAAGCAGGTGGAGGAAAGTAATGAAGCTCAACAATATTAAGACCTATGGCTCCATCAAAGCAATCGAGTAACCCGATGAAAAGTCTATAACCCAAGAAACTATTTGCAAGATCTAAAGTCCCATTTTTGAATCAGGAGGCACGAATTAAAAATTCGACTTTAAAAAGATGTTGATCAATAAGATAAACCATTATCTTTGCGCCCCTTTTTTTAATTAATTAACCGGGTCGGGAACCCTTTAACAATTAATAATGGCAACAAGAATTCGTTTGCAACGTCATGGCCGTAAAGGTCGTCCAATCTTCACAATCGTAGTAGCTGACTCTCGTGTAAAGCGTGATGGTAAATACATCGAGCGTCTTGGTCAGTACAACCCAAACACCAACCCTGCAACCATCGAATTAGATTTCGATCGTGCTTTGGATTGGGTAGTAAAAGGTGCGCAGCCTAGCGATACTGCTGCTGCAATTTTACGCTACCAAGGTGTGATGATGAAGAAACACCTTTTGGATGGGGTACGTAAAGGTGCCTTTGACGAAGCAGAAGCAGAAAAGCGTTTTGATGCTTGGATGGAAGAAAAAGCCAACAAGATCAACGCTAAGAAAGAAGGCTTAAGCAAAGCTGAAGAAGAAGCAAGAGCAAAAGCATTAGAAGCTGAGCGCGCCGTAAATGAGGCTCGTAAAGCTGCTGAAGCTGAGGCTGCTGCCGGAGAAACTGAAGCTAGCGCAGAAGAAGCTACCGAAGAGGCCCCTGCTGAAGAGGCTTCTGAGGAAAAAGAAAGCTAAATAATAGAAGCTGATGCGCATAGACGATTGTTTTCAATTGGGGCACATCAGCCGATTGCATAGCTTTAAAGGCGAAGTGGTGGCGGTTTTCGATACCGACCGACCAGAAGCCTACGAAACATTGGAATCAGTTTTTCTCGAAGATCGAGGGGAACTGATTCCTTTTTTTATTGACGGTTTAGCTCGAAACTCTAAAGGTCACTTTATCCTAAAACTGGAAGAAGTGGACGATGAGGCTACCGCACAGAAATTAGTAGGTAGAGATTTATACTTACCCTTAGATATCCTCCCTCCACTCGAAGGTAAAAGCTTCTATTTTCATGAGGTAATCGGCTTTCGCCTGATGCAGGGAAATCAGGAAATTGGCCGTATAAGAGAAGTCCTCGACAATAGTGCCCAGCCTATCTTTAAGGCCTTTGATGATCAAGAACAGGAATTGTTAATCCCTGCAGTGGATGAGTTTATCCTGAGCATCAACCGGGAGGAAGAATCCATTCTATTACAATTACCGGAAGGTCTTTTAGAGCTTTATCAGAAAAAGGATGGCTAAAAAGCCTGCACCCTTTCACTTTCAAAAATTCTCCATCAAACACGATCGCTGTGCCCATAAAGTCGGTACTGATGGAATTCTACTCGGCTCTTGGCTAGAGCTAGATATCCCTAATGCTTCAATTTTAGATTTTGGAAGTGGCAGTGGATTAATCAGCTTAATCCTAGCCCAACGTTTTCCAGCATCCAAAATCCTTGGCCTTGAGATCGATAAGAACTCTTGGGAGCAAGCCGAGGAAAATCGGCTAAACTCTCCATTTGCAGCACAAATAAAATTCGAGAACAAAGATTTGCTCGAATATGACAATTCCGAAAAATTTGACCTCATTATTTCCAATCCACCCTATTTCACTTCGGGTATTAAGTCTGTTAAATCGGAAAGAGCTAGAGCACGGCATATAGAGAGTGATGTTTTTAGACTATGGCTTAATAAGCTAAATGAGCTGCTAAAAACTAATGGGAAATTAGCCCTCATTTTACCAACAGTACTTTGGCAAGAAGAGCAAGGATTCTTGGATCAAATCGGCCTCTATCCTATCCGTATTTGCAGTGTTAAACATGACGCTAATTCTAGTCCAGTTCGCCTCTTGATAGAACTCAATCAAATGCCGGAAATCACGGTAAAAAGTGAAGAGTTATGTCTGTACCAAAGAGATAGCAAACATCTGAGAAGCGCAGAGTTTCAAACCTTAGTGAAAGACCTTATGCTGTGATCTAAAATCGCCACGAGTTGAGGAAAATCACTAATTAACTTCTGAATAAGTAATTGCGAAAAGCATTACTCAAATCTTCCAAGCAAAGTGTTGTAGAACATGTTCTAATTAGAATCATTTAGTTATTCTACAAAATAACAAAAGCCAAGTGGGGAATTTTGGAAACATCAAAACCCCCAATTATGAAAATCGAGATCTCAGCATTCCAGCGTGAAGAACTTAGTGAAGCCTTAATCTTAGAAATGGAAAATCTGGTTCAAGAAATTGATCCCAGTCTAAGCTCCGATCATCTCAGGAAAAATCATCTCCCCCTGCCCGAAACAACCTTTTATTTAGCTCGAAAAGGTAAAAATCTAGTCGGGATAGCTTCCTATCGTACGGCTTGGTTACAAGCTACTGAAAACCGCAAAAAAGTATTGGTAAATGTTGGTGGATTGTTTTACCGCAAGAAAGACCCTAACTTGAAGCAACTGGTGGCAACAATTTGTCGCTTGCATATTCGCAAAGCACTGGGTCCATTTTGGATGCTCAAGCCTTTTATGGCCATTGGGCACACGGTAAACCCTAAAGTATACACCAGTCTTGAACGATCTTTTCCCTGCTTTTACCCACGCACTCAAAGTCCAACTCCCTTGAAAATTCGCAAATTACTTCAGGACTTTTACCAGCAACTTTACAATAAGGATTTTGATATTTGTCCAAATCTAAGCTTAGCCGAACCGGAGTCTTACGCCTCTGAAACTAAAATTAGTCAAACCTACCAAGAGGCTTACCGAAGTCGGAACGAAAAGGTAAACCAGTTTTTCTTTGATCAAGGTGTTTTTAAGAAAGCAAAAAACGAACTCTTCCTCACCAATCGCTCAATTATTGTAATGGGATATTACAGCCCTAAAGTGCTCTTTAAACAAATATTGGGAAAACAGGTAATTATGCCAGCACTTAATACCTAAAAAAACTGGCATTATAATTATTCCTATTGATCAGAATTTGTATCTTCCCCACTAAACCTGATTCGAATGATGTTTATAAGCAATCCAATAGAAATTACGCTCCTATTACTTCTTGCTATAAGTCCAACTGTTCTCGCGCTAGTTGATTTGCACAAGCGAGATTTAGCACCCAATCAAAAAGCATTTTGGACCATTTTTATATTGGGCCTCTTCTTGCTGGGTGCCTTAATTTATGGACTTTATCGATATCCCTATAAGTCAGAAAATCAATAACCTTTATAGTCTACTTCCTTCTCATTAAAGGAAATTCCATTCTCCTTTAATTCCTCGAGCATCGGTAAATAAATCTCTTTGGTGATAGGAATTTGTACGCCAGGAGTGCTTATTGCTCCGCTTAAAATATGGCGAGCAGCAATGGCTAGAGGTAAACCAACCGTGCGTGCCATAGCGGTTTCTTTGCTGTTTTTACCAAGAGCAACCATGGAGGATTCGATCATTCGTTTTTCGCCATTTAGCTCATATCCGAACTTATGGAACATCACAATCATATCCTTTTCATTCTCGCCTAAGGTCCACTTATCCTCTAATATTTTCTGTAATACTTGGGCGGGAGTCGGATTCTTAAGATTAATTGGTGTGTCACTAAAAATCCCTAACCACTCCAATTTATCCATTAGCTCACTATCCTGTGGAATATTGAGGTAATGCATCAGCTTAAGCTCTACCGAATCTTGCGGATTATAAGCGAGGAACAAATTGGTGAAATCACGGTAAGTCATTTCAGCACTCACTTCAATTTGATAAGAATCGTCGGTCATCCCCAATTTCACGAAAGTATCCCAAGCTCTACAAAAACCAGGTCTACGGAAAGTTCCGCGGTAAATGGTAGGGATATCTTGTAAGCCATATACCTCACGATAACCTAAAGAATCGCGATTAGCATAGCCTTCAAATCGGCCGTAGCCATCAATGCTAATCAGCTCGGTACGGCGGAATAATTGGTGATATGGGATGTATTTATACTTTCCTTCCTGAATAAATTTCACTGCTCCTCCCGAGCCGGCCAAAACCACATTACGTGGGTTCCATGTAAATTTATAATTCCAAGGATTGTCGTCATTTTCAGGAGCAACTAAACCGCCAGTAAAGCTTTCAAAGAGCAGCATTTTACCACCGGCATCACGAATTTCGTCGAGTACCTTCATGGCACTTAGATGGTCAATCCCGGGATCCACCCCTATTTCATTTATTAAAATAACTCCGGCTTCTTTGGCTCGCTCATCTAGCGCTTTCATTTCCTTACTAATGTAAGAGGCGGTTAACATGTGTTTGCCAAGGGCAATGCAATCGGTAGCCACCGGAATATGCATATGTGCGGGTAACATGCTCACGACGATATCCGCCTTAGATATTGCGTTTACACGATGAATTTCATCATTAACATCAAAGCTAATAGCCGTCATTCGCGGGTGATCCCCAGCCTTCTCTTGGGCCAATTTTAAGTCTTGATCGGCGATAGTTAAAAACCAATCTTCCGACTCGCTATGAGCTTTTATGTATTCAATAAAAGAGTATGTAGATCGGCCAGCGCCGATTAAAAGTATGTGTTGCATGAGGTGAATTTGGCGGACAAATTTAAAATTATCACTGAGGGAGCTACCTTTGATTAAAATTTTCTCAGATGGCCTTTTGGCAAAAGTGTCTTTTAATTCTCCTAACCCTTCAGCAAGTTGCCGAGGCTCAGTCAATTCTGATGTTTGAGGACCAAACAGAGAGTGGTTTTAAATTAGTGATGAATAATTTTATTCAGAATGAAACCGCGCTTCCTAAGCTCAATTTGCAGAAATTTCCGAGTAAAGAAAACGAAGTCCTTATTATTTTAAGCAGCGGCTTGCGCATTCAGCAAAAACTGCCGGTCTTTAAAAAAGGCGTTCATAAATATGTAATCTATCGCGATTATAGCGGCTCTACAAAATTGCGCTATCGCGGGGTTTATGATGACCTTAGTCAGTCGGCTCTGATGTTTGATTACTCAGAAGCTAAACCATGGATCGAAAGTAGCGACCAAAACTTAGCGCAGAATGATACCAATTCTCGCTATGAAGAGTGGAAAAATGAAAATTTAGAAGCTCGAGAAAATAAAGTTCAAGACTCAGTAATTAGCATTGCGGCGGTAAAAATCGACACCAGTGCTGTTTTAACCAATGTGGAAAAGCTAAAACCTGATGGTAATACTATAGCCAAGCCCGAAACAAAAAAAGATACTCTTAAATCGAAACCAGTGGTGCTTGCCACTCCTAATGCTGACTCTGCAATTGCTTCAAATCCTGACAGTGTAAAAGCGCCCAAGGCAAAGCCCTACTTAAGTTTTAGCGCAAAATTCCTCAGTTCGAACTTTGAGTTTGATAAAGTTCAGATGGCTAAAGACTATGGTAAGGAGAAAGAAATTTCTGAGGAGCAAATGGTAGAAATCCTCAGTAGCTTAAAGTACGACCAAAGTCGAATCGACCTCTTAAGAACTCTTTTACCGATACAAAATCATTTACTGAAATCGGAGGAGAAGTTAATTGCTTGTCTGGATTATGATTTAAGCAAACAAGAAGCCAAAAAACTCTTTAAATAATGAATTCTAAATCCATTTTAACAACCGCTGGAATCCTCGGAGGGATAGCGGTAATTCTTGGTGCGCTTGGTGCTCATGCCTTAAAAGACTTACTCTCTGAAGCACAAGTAAGCAGCTTTAATACGGCTGTTCGTTACCAGATGTGGCATGCAATCGCCCTACTGGCATTAGCCTTACTAGTCGACAAAGTCAAAGGGATCAAAGGTATTTTCTGGTCTTGGCTTAGCGGGGTAATTCTATTTTCGGGAAGTATTTATTTACTTAATCTAGATGAATTAATGGGACTAGATTTAGGCTTCTTAGGGCCTATCACTCCCCTTGGTGGATTAGGAATGATTTTAGGCTGGATCTTACTGATAATAGGTGCTCGGCGCAAATAAGCCCTAGTACTTAGTGTACTTTTTACGCTTTTAATTAGTATTAATTAATGACAAAAATCAGATTATAAGCGGGGATTAGTTTTAATTTTGTGGTCTAAATAATTGCTGATCAAAAATAAGCACTATGAGTTTCAAAGAAGTGAGACCAGCTCAGGATTCCTTGGAGCGTTACGGAATTAAGAATGCCGACGCCAAGTGGAATCTGTCCCCCGACGATCTTGAAAAAATCACGCTAGACCTTGGTTTAGGTGAATTAGCAGATTCGGGAGCTTTGTCGATCGACACCGGAAAATTCAAAGGCCGTTCTCCAAAGGACCGCTTCATCGTGAAAGATGAAATCACCGAAGATGCGGTATGGTGGGGCAATATCAACATCCCGTTTGAACCAGACCATTACAGTAGTCTAAAGTCGAAAGTGGCCGACTACCTAAGTGGTAAACAGGTGTTTGTACGTGATGTTTATGCTGCTGCAGACGAGCGCTACCGTTTAAAAATCCGTGTGATCACCGAATTACCATGGTCCAACATTTTCGCAAATAACATGTTCCTCCGTCCTAGCGAGGAAGAGTTGAAAGATTTTGAACCCGACTGGGTGGTATTTAATGCCCCTGGCTTTAAAGCAGATCCAGAAGTAGATCATACCCGTCAATCTAACTTTGCCATCCTGAATTTCAGTGATCAAATGGCAGTTGTTGGTGGTACTGGATATACCGGAGAGATCAAAAAAGGAATTTTCTCGGCCCTCAACTTTATTTTACCTCATCAAAAAAATGTGCTCAGCATGCACTGTTCAGCTAATGTTGGACAGGATGGTGACACCGCGCTTTTCTTTGGGCTTTCCGGAACTGGTAAAACTACTTTAAGTGCCGATCCTAAGCGTAAGCTTATTGGTGACGACGAGCATGGCTGGACCGAAGATGATGTAATCTTTAATTTCGAGGGTGGTTGCTACGCCAAGGTAATCGACCTCAGCGAAGAGAAAGAGCCCGATATCTTCCGCGCCATTAAAAAAGGGGCCTTATTAGAAAATATCATCTTTAAAGATGGTTCTAATGAGGTTGATTATGAAGACAGCAGCAAAACGGAAAATACCCGTGTAAGCTATCCTATAGATCACATTGATAATATCCAGGAACCAAGCCTAGGTGAAAACCCACGCAATGTATTCTTCCTTACTTGTGATGCTTACGGCGTATTACCTCCAATCTCTAAATTAACTCCTGGCCAGGCAGCTTTCCACTTTATTAGTGGATATACCGCTAAGGTTGCAGGAACTGAAGAAGGAATTACCGAACCTCAAGTAGCATTCTCCGCTTGTTTTGGTGCTCCATTTATGCCTTTACATCCAACGAAATATGCGGATATGTTAAGTGCCAAAATGCAGAGCTCTCATGTAAATGTTTGGTTGGTGAACACTGGCTGGTCTGGTGGTTCTTACGGAGTAGGAAGTCGCATGAGTTTAAAATATACTCGCGCCATGATTACTGCAGCTATGGAAGGTGAATTAGACAATGTAGATTTCTCAACTCACGAAGTATTTGGATTGGCTATGCCAACTTCTTGTCCTAATGTACCCAACGAAATCTTATTCCCTCGTAATACCTGGGAAAATAAAAACGACTACGATCGTACCGCTAATGAACTAGCTAAGAAGTTCTTAAACAATTTTGAGAAATTCTCTGATTACGCTAGTGATGAAATTATGGCTGGTGCTCCTAAAGTATCGGAAAACGTAGGATAGTAACCCTATTCTTACCCTATTA
>CATMQD010000156.1 GCA_950073045.1 uncultured Flavobacteriales bacterium
GCCGACCACTGAACAGTGTATGAATTTTGCTTCTCATAATGATCCTTTACATAGCTATGCATCTGCTTAAGCGCATCAATGCGGTCGTAGCCTATAGTATGATGAAAAAGAAAGGATTGATTATGTCGAGGATTAACGGTAATCACATCTAGGCGAATGCCCTGATTGGTTTCGCGGTAATCAAAAATCATTTGAGTACTACCTAAACTTAAATAGGACTCTATGTCCTTTTGCAATTTTGCGATTTCGAGATTCTGTCGATCTGCAGTCATTACTAATAATATGTTTTAATCGTAATCTAAGGTTCTTGTTTGGGACTATGCGTGAAAAATACGCTCAAGTCACCCATCTGTAAAGCCATATAATTGGCATCTAAATAAAGGAGCTTCCAGCGATCCTTTTCCTGTTTTCCATTAGCGGAAAGAATAACAATGTATTCATCCTCCCAACGATAAGGCAAAGAACCCTCAAAGCCATACAAATTGTAATCATTTTGATCTATCAACTTAAAGATCACCTTATTCTCCTTAAAGTGATAGTAGTCGGGAACCGCTTCTCTTAAATCTTCTCGACTGGGCATTAAAACCTGAGCCCGATCGATATAAGCCAAAGCCTCCCAAGCCTCACTTTGCAATAAAGATCCCCGCTCTGTTGCTGTGGGTACTCTAGATTCTTCACCAGCAAGAACGCGATACACTTTACTTATAGCTGCTTCCGCAGTGCTATCCTGCGCAGACAGTGTGCAGGAAATCAATATAAAAAAGAGAAAATGTTTCATAAAAAAAGTCGGCACAAAGTACCGACTTTTCCACTATCTCTAAAGAATGGATCTAAGATCCACAGGCGATACAATCATCTGGATTATCAAGACTACAGCTTAGTTGCTCCTCGGGAGTCATTTCCGCTTGCTCTTTAATCGCTTTTGCAAGTTCACTAGCGCGAATTTCACCTACTTCTGCTGCCTTTTGCATTTGTGGCTGAGCATCTGGTTTAGCTTCATTCTTGGCCGCACTTTTTGCACTTTCGGAGATCTTCTCAGTTTGCTTGCTATTTAAAACTGGCTCTACTTCCGACTTGGTTTGTTTTTGAACGGTGAACTTAATTGCATCCTGAGCAGCCTTCGTACGCAAGTAATACATACCTGTTTTTAAACCTCTCTCCCAAGCATAGAAGTGCATAGAAGTAAGTTTAGCCATATTAGCCCCCTCCATAAAGAGGTTTAAGGATTGTGACTGATCAATAAAGTAACCACGCTCGGCACTCATATCAATAATATCACGCATACTTAATTCCCAAACGGTTTTATAAAGCTCCTTGATGTTTTGAGGAATGATGTCGATGTTCTGAATAGATCCATTATTACGGATAATCTCATTCTTCAACTCTTCATTCCATAAACCAAGCTTCACTAAATCAATTAGCAAGTGTTTATTTACCACGATGAACTCACCACTTAAAACACGACGGGTATAGATATTGGAAGTGTAAGGCTCAAAGCACTCATTATTTCCTAAAATCTGACTGGTAGAAGCAGTTGGCATTGGAGCTAGCAATAAGCTATTACGCACACCATTCTTCTTAATGTCCTTGCGTAAAGCCGACCAATCCCAACGACCACTTAAGCTGCTTTCTTCAACACCCCAAAGGTTAAACTGGAATTTACCTTCACTAATTGGCGATCCTTCATAGCTTTCGTAAGCTCCATCTACGATCGCTTCATCTTTACTAGCTACTAAAGCCGCATAGTAAATGGTTTCGAAGATATCCTTGTTTAGCTTTCTAGCCTCCTCGGAGGTGAAAGGCATACGTAATTTAATAAAGGTATCTGCCAAACCTTGCACCCCTAAACCAACCGGACGGTGACGCATATTAGAGTTACGCGCTTCCTTAACTGGGTAGTAGTTGCGGTCGATAATACGGTTCAAGTTCTTGGTTACCTTATAAGTTACCTCATAAAGTTTTTGATGATCGAAAGTCTCCCCATCTACAAACATTGGTAAGGCCAAAGAGGCTAGGTTACATACCGCAACTTCATCTTCATTAGTGTACTCAATAATCTCAGTACATAAGTTAGAAGAGCGAATAGTACCTAGGTTTTGCTGATTACTCTTAGAGTTTGCAGCATCCTTATAAAGCATGTATGGAGTACCAGTCTCGATTTGAGACTCAAGTATTTTAGACCAAAGTTCACGCGCTTTGATGGTACGACGACCTTTACCTTGCTCTTCGTACTGGAGGTACATTTTCTCAAATTCCTCGCTATGTACATCGTATAAGCCAGGGCACTCATTAGGACACATTAAGGTCCAAGTAGCATCTGCTTTAACGCGCTCCATAAATAAATCTGGAATCCAAAGGGCGTAGAACAAATCACGGGCACGTAATTCCTCTTTACCGTGATTCTTCTTCAAATCAAGGAAATCGAAAATATCTGCATGCCAAGGCTCTACATAAACCGCAAAAGATCCTTTACGCTTACCACCACCTTGATCTACATAACGGGCGGTGTCATTATAAACCCTAAGCATGGGAACGATACCATTGGAAGTTCCATTTGTGCCGCGGATATAAGAACCGGTTGCACGTACATTGTGAATGCTAAGACCGATACCACCAGCACTCTGACTAATACGCGCACATTGTTTTAAAGAATCGTAAATCCCATCAATACTATCATCCTTCATCGAAAGAAGGAAACAGCTACTCATTTGTGGCTTAGGCGTACCACTATTAAACAAGGTTGGAGTAGCGTGGGTAAAGTATTTTTTACTCATCAAATTATAGGTCTCGATTGCTGCATCAAGATCTTCATGATGAATACCAATCGCCACACGCATTAACATATGCTGCGGGCGCTCGGCAATTTTTCCGCTCATGCGAAGAAGGTAGGAACGCTCTAAAGTTTTAAACCCGAAATAATCATAACCGAAATCACGGTCGTAGATTAAAGTAGAATCTAAAAGAGCGGCATTCTTCTCAATAATAGCCAATACCTCTTTATCAATTAAAGGGGCATGTTTACCGGTCCTTGGGTTTACGTAATCGTATAGATCACGCATAGTTTCGCTGAAAGACTTGGTGGTGTTTTTATGCAAATTGCTCACTGCGATACGAGCAGCTAATTGGGCATAATCAGGATGGCGGGTAGTCATACTCGCTGCCACCTCGGCCGCCAGGCTATCTAGCTCGGAGGTAGTTACTCCTTCGTAAATACCTTCAATCACCTTCATGGCTACGCTGGTAGAATCTACCAAATCGCTTAAACCATAACACAGCTTCTGAATTCTAGCGGTGATCTTGTCGAACTTCACCGCTTCTTGACGGCCATCTCTTTTAATTACGTACATATATCGGTCTTTTTGGTGTGCTCCCTCCGCGGGAGGATAAATATTAGGGCTCTAGGGTTCTTTAGAAATCGGCGTCGAAAGAAATCTGATTAGACTCACTTCCTTGTACTACGCCACTTTTTTGGTATTCAGCCACACGCTTCTCAAAGAAGTTGGTTTTCCCTTGTAGGCTGATCATTTCCATAAAATCAAATGGATTATCCACATTGTAAACTTTCTCGCACTCCAGTTCCACTAGGAGACGATCTGCTACAAACTCCAAATACTGGGTCATCAGTTTAGAGTTCATGCCAATTAAGTTTACCGGTAAAGATTCGGTGATAAACTCACGTTCAATATCTAAGGCATCTACAATAATCTCTTTGATGCGCTCCTTAGGCACTTTATTTACAAGGTGCTTATTATGAAGGTGAACGGCGAAATCGCAGTGCATACCTTCATCACGAGAAATTAGCTCATTAGAGAAGGTAAGGCCAGGCATTAGGCCACGTTTCTTTAACCAGAAGATGGAGCAAAAGGCACCGGAGAAGAAGATTCCTTCCACCGCAGCAAAGGCGATCAATCGCTCAGCAAAAGAATCGCTTTCAATCCAGCGTAAAGCCCAATCTGCTTTGCGCTTAATAGCATCAAAGTTTTCGATGGCTCGGAAAAGGCGATCGCGGTCTTCCTTATCCTTAATATAAGTGTCAATTAATAAGCTATAGGTTTCGCTATGGATGTTCTCCATCATAATTTGGAAACCATAAAAGAACTTAGCTTCTGTGTATTGCACTTCATTTACGAAGTTCTCGGCTAAGTTTTCATTAACGATACCATCCGAAGCGGCAAAAAAGGCTAGAATATGTTTAATGAAGTAACGCTCATCATCATTCAACTTGCTGCTCCAATCTGTAATATCCTGCTGAAGATCGATTTCCTCTGCGGTCCAAAAACTGGCTTCTTGCTTTTTATACCACTCCCAAATATCGTGATGCTCGATAGGGAAAAGTACGAAGCGGTTCTTGTTCTCTGCTAAAATGGGTTCTACTGCCGACATGTGCGCTTGTTTCTTGTTAATTCCTTGTGTTTAGGGGCTATAAGTCCCGGAGAAAAATGCTATCTCTCTGAATTTCAATAAATTCAGTATTGTAGTAGAGTTCGCTGCCTTCTTCGCCAGAATAGCTTGCTATACAAATATGGATATTGGGTCAAGGGATAACAACGGGTACTTTTTCACATTTCGCCGCTTTTATTAACATGTGCTTAACAGGGAGAATTCCGCAAAGTCAGGAAAGACGGGAGTTAAAAAAAATCCAACTCCATTTTCCACGATTTTGACGAAAATAATCCACACTAATTGTTAACAACTACGTAACAGAAAAGAGTGAATCAATGGCCTCCAAAGAAAACAAATTACTGTATACCAAATAGTTACACTTACAAACCCTGATGTACAGAGCTTTAGCGATTTTTAAAATGCTCTGCCACCGACTCTAATTCGGCATACCATTCAGTGCCATATTTTCGCAGCAAAGCCTCCTTGGCAAAGCGGAAAACGGGCACTTTCAACTCTTTACCCAAGTCGCAGGCCGGAGCACAAATTTGCCATTCATGATAATTAACGGCATCAAAAGATTTGTACCGTTGAATACGTATTGGGTATAAATGACATGAGACAGGTTTCCGAAAGGAGGTTTTACCATCGCGCCAAGCTTTTTCGATGCCACATAGAGTAGTACCCTTATCATCAAAAACGCGTAACTGGCTCATTATCGTAAGGATCATTTACATGAGTGCCCTGGGTTTCTACCGCGGCTATTCCCTCTGGGCGGAGATAGTCTTTAAAATTAGAATACTCTTCTTTTAAAATTCTCACTTCATCCTCCTCCAAGGGAGCCCCAGCATCGCCTTCTACACAACAGGCACCTTTGCATTTCTGCAAATCACAAACAAATTGCTCCGACAATACTTCTTCAGAGACTAGGCTTTTTCCAATCGAAATCATGGGGCAAAAGTACAATATGCCTCGGCCTTTCGGCAGATGAAAAAGCGCAACCATCTCCAATCCATTAAATAAGCGTACCTTTGCCGCGCATTCTTAGCGACAAGCAATTGTTTTCTTAAGTGATTTAGCTAGGAACACCGCTAAATCATTTATTAAAAACATTCAATCGCTTAATTAAATCACCGCATCCGCCATATTCTAAATTCGAACTCCCAAAGATGGGGAGTCAATTCGCGTGGTCCCATGCAGACGGCGGCGGAAGCATAATCATTGTACATGCAAACTAAAAAAAGAAAGCCTCAAGGTGGCCCTGGTCGCCCGGCTAATCATAGAGCTAAAAATAACCGTGGACGCCAGTCTAAGCCTAAAAATCAAAGCAAGCTCAATCCCAAAGACCTATTAAATCAGGCCGAAAGCCGGGAAGAAAGCAATTTTGAACCCAGCCTTACCTATGCAGCAAGTGCTCTACATCCAAAAATCAAAGAGTTACTTGCTGATAAAGGCTATACGCACCCCACTGAAATACAAGAGAAAAGTTTGGATGCCCTTTTAGCTGGCCGCGATTTATTGGGTATTGCTAAAACTGGTAGTGGTAAAACCGCTGCTTTCCTTTTACCAATCCTACAAAGACAAATCGAAGGAAGGCATCAAGCCTTGGTTTTAGCACCCACTCGGGAGTTAGCCTTGCAAATTGAAGAAGAATATCGTAGTTTAAACAAAGGCTTGAAGTTATACAGTAGCGTTTTTATTGGAGGCACCAATATGAATAGCGACCTTAAAAAGGCTTCTCGCCCTAGCGACTTAATAGTTGCTACACCAGGTAGATTATTAGACCTCTACCAACGTAGAGCAATCTCCTTTAAGGCGGTAAAAACTTTGGTAATTGATGAGTTTGATCGCTTATTGGATATGGGCTTCGAGCGCGATTTAAATAAAATCCTCGATGCCTTACCCTTAGAGCGTCAAAATCTATTATTCTCGGCCACCTTAGATAAAGGCCAAGAGCGAAGAATCGCCGAAATCCTTAATGAGCCAGTACGCTTGCAAATTAGCAGCGGTGAATTGACTAATGACCATGTTCAGCAAGAACTGGTGTATTTACAGCCGGGAGAGGTGAAAATTGAAGTCTTGAAAAAGATGCTCGCTGAGCCCGACTTTAATAAGGTGATCATTTTCGCTGAAACCAAACGCTGGGTTTCTAAGGTAAACCGTAAGCTGCGACAAGCAGGCATTCACAGTGATGAGATACACGGTGACAAGAGCCAAAATTACCGACAAAAGGCACTTAAAGCCTTTAAAACCGGCAAATTACAGGCCTTGATTGCCACTGATGTAGCCGCAAGAGGAATAGACGTGGAGGATGTCTCCCATGTAATAAACTACCAGATTCCCAAAACCATGGATAGCTATATCCACCGGGTGGGAAGAACCGGGCGGGCCGGAAAGACCGGTATCGCTTATACTTTTGTAGAATCGTAAATCAATCAATTTGGGTAGATCACAAGAAACATTTGGTAAAAAGGAGCGTGAAAAGAAACGCGCCAAGAAGAAGGAAGAAAAAGCCCGCCGTCGCGATGAGCGTAAGGCTAACGCCGGTGAAAAGGGCGACAACATTACTTACATGGATGTGTATGGTAATTTTCACGACACTCCACCGGAGCAAGCTGAGAAGGTAAAAGCCAAGAACATTGAAATTGGCATTCCTCAGCGTAGCGAAGAAGATGAAGCGGAAGATGCCATCTTGAAAGGAACCATAACTTTCTTTAATGAATCCAAGGGTTATGGCTTTATTAAAGAAAAGAAAACTGGCCAGAGCGTTTTCGTGCACATCAACAACCTTAAAGAAGAGGTGAAGGAAGGAAACTTAGTACGTTTCGAAACCATTAAAGGACCCAAAGGACCTTCGGCGGTAAACGTAGAAGTTGTTCGATAAATAAGCTTGCATTAAGGATTCGTTTCGGGATTGCCGCGTGATTAGGAAAGAGTAATTTCGCGGCCTGAAACGAAAACTATGTCATTTAGCTTCAAGGAGATCCTCTCCGCAACCCTTATTCTATTTGCCGTTATCGATATTATCGGCAGTATTCCCTTAATTATTTCCTTACGGAAGAAAGTGGGTCATATTCAGAGTGAGAAGGCTAGTATTGTAGCCGCTGCTATTATGATCGCCTTTCTTTTCGTTGGGGAAAGCATTCTTAAATACTTCGGTGTAGATGTAAATTCTTTTGCCGTTGCAGGTTCCTTAGTGCTCTTTATCCTAGCCATGGAAATGGTTTTAGGCATTACCATCATTAAAGACGAAGAACCAAAATCAGCTTCCATCGTGCCCCTCGCCTTTCCGCTTATCGCTGGCGCCGGAGTTATGACCACCATCGTTAGTATCCGTGTAGAATATGCCGCAGAAAACATCGTGGTGGCAATCATCCTTAATTGCATCCTAGTATTTGCCGTGCTTAAAAGTGCCGCCTGGCTCGAGAAACTCCTCGGCGAAGGAGGCCTTAACGTCCTGCGTAAAGTCTTCGGAGTAATCCTTTTAGCTATTGCCGTTAAACTCTTTAGTGAAAATGCCGTGCAGTTGCTAGGGGTTTAGCTTAGGTAGACCTGAGATGTGAGACTTGAAGCAAGGCAATTAGTTCGAATTCGTTAAAGAGCTTAGAACCAATAACATTGGGGGACTAAACTCGCAAATTGAAAAAGGATATTAGTGGAGAAGGTACTTTGTACTAAATACTAAAAGCGACTCTAAGGAGCGTACTATGTACTTGAATCAAATCCGTTCATCCTTTTTTCTGTGTTCCTTTTATCCAGATGTGAGATCTGAGAAGTGAGATCTGAGATTTTTGTGCGTGCCTGGTATAGGTTGACCACATCTTCAAA
>CATMQD010000157.1 GCA_950073045.1 uncultured Flavobacteriales bacterium
TATCATTCATATTGTCTTTAACGCCCTGGCCTAGGAATAGGTTTAAATCCGCTTTAAGCTGATACTACTAAATACAATCATAAATAATCAATCGCTTGGTTTTCAAAGCGATATAGAGGCGCAAATTATAGGGAATTCAATAAATAAGCTTATCTTCACCCTCCAATTTTAAGAAACCCATCGTGCGAACTATTACCCCACTTTTATCCTTCGCCTTCCTAGTACTAATTCTAAGCTCCTGTACTAAGGATAATGAGCAAAAAGTACCGGTAGATTCTACCAACCGTGTTCAGGCCCGAAATACGACAGAACTAAACCAAGGCATTCAAAATATTAGTGAGGTCCACACCATGAGCTATAAGAATAGCAGCTCGGTGATGACCTATGAGTATCAGGCTTCAGCCACGCCACCGGCCTTAGATTACAATCAAACTTCGGCTACCTCTATTATTCGAAATGGTAATCTGGTGTATATCGGCTGGCATACTCACGATCCAGCGAACTACAATGGTTATGCGAAATATTCTGGGGCGGTAACCTGCTACGAAGTAAGCGCAGGAACCTGGACTCAAGTAGCGCAACTGGAGTTTACCGAAATGGATATCCATGAGATTGCTTTAGGTGGTGCTAATGAGCTTTATATCGTTGGGCAATCGAATCCTGATGCGAGTACCTATCCAATTAATTGGGGTCACCGGGGAGCTATAATTGGTAAAGTGCAATTAAACGGCAGCGGACATCCAGTGGCGGCAGGTTATATCGAAAAACCATTGACCGCTTTTGGAGCTAACAGCTTGGTTTATGTTAGCCCGAATGAGATTTATACTGGAACAGGCGCTTATGGCGGTCACCTCTATAAATTAGATGATAATTTACAGGTTATCGACTCTACCTTTTTAAATAATGTGAAGTCGATTAATGGCAATGACCTTAGCGGAAAGATTGGCGTTTTACGCGGTAATCGAAACCGTCAGTCGATCATGGCTAAGTTCTACGAGTTTAGTGTGGGTGGAGGCCTTCCGGCAGAAAACGGTGGAATTGAGATGCCGGGAATCACCACTTTTATTCACGAAAGAAATGAAGGAGATTATTACAACAATATTTACCTCAGCAGCTCTAATCAAGGATTGGTGGAAATTGATCCTAGTGGGCCTTCGGTAAATACTGTTTACACAGATGGACTAACGATTGGGGTGGCGGCCGACGAAACCAATGAAGTTATTTATGTAGCAGCCCAAAATGATGGTCTTAAAGTTTTACATGGCACCGGTACTGCCGATGAATATGATGTGATTGGATCTTTTGCTCCTTTGAGTTTAAATGGCGGTAATTGGTATGTGGGCGATGTGGTTTACGATCAAAACAATGTGTTTATGACCTCTGGGGCGGGCAATGTGATCTTTACCGAAATTTATCCCGACACCTATTACCTCACCATTAATGCTAATAATGATGTAATGCCAAATGCACCGAGCAGCGCAGGCAAGGAGATTTGGTTAAGCGGAGGAGTAGTTTACGGGGTTCAATTGCTTAGTAGCACGGTAGAATTTGGAGCAGGCTTTTCCGCTTGGGATGGCGTTTTCCTTCAAACCCAAGAATGGGAAGCGGCCAATGATCCGAGTGATAATTACATGACCTCTTTAAACGGCATTGCTGATGGTAAGTTGATTGATTTATCCTTCCGTGTTGGTCCCCAAAAAGCCTATGCCTTCTTTACCCCTGGCAGTCCAGACAATGATGATGCGGGTTCTGCAAGCATTGAGGTATATGATTTTGCGGAGGACACCTCTAAGATTTATACGGTAGATATGACCACCCATCGCCTTACGGGAGATTTAGCGGCCATTGGCGAAACCGTAGATTTACCGCCGGGTGAGTACGAAATGCGCATTATAAACAATACTACCCGCTTTGCACCGGGTGAGGGAGTTTGGAATGGCGCTTTCTTATACACTTTGGAAACCCAAACTGGAGCCGGCAACGATCCCACCGAACACTATCAGCTAACCTTAAACGGTAGCGATCCACAAGTAATCGACTTAAGAAATAAGGTTGGCAATACAACCATTACAGGTTATTTGGTACCGGATGACGCAGCTGGAAATGAGCTAGGTTCAGTTACTATCGAGATTCGCGAACTACATCAATAGGTCAAAAAGCAATTTTAGGTTTATTTCTAGTAAAGATTAGGCTTTCACAAAAGCACCGATCTGATAAACTCATGCCTTTGCCTTCCTATTTTTTTTCAAGAACAGATTTTGTTCCAGTACTAATATTTCGAATACCTTTAGTAGCATGGACATGTCGAAGAAAAAACCCCATTATCCCATTCACGAGGATTTACGGGATTACCTGCGAAAATATCGGCGCGAAGCCAAGCTAGCAGCCACTTATGATGCCCTTTTACAATTTAGCAATGGGGTTCCAGTATTGGATCAAAATGGTAGGGATACCCTTTGGCAGAGTGTTATTTACGACAATTTCCTGCAGGATGAAGTACAAAAGGCTCTGGTGGAAATTTATGCGGCATTAAAAACGGATGGCGATCAATCTTTTGTTGGTCAGCTTCGTACCGATCGGATCGATCACTGCTTGTTCGGTAATTCCAATCCCTTTCGAATTCGCATTGTGAACACCATCAATGACAATCACGATTACTATTACATTAAAAAGGCGGATGCTTCTCGGATTTACGGATTGGAGATGGAGCATTTATTAAGTCCGAACCGGATTAGCTATTTGGTAGATGGCGATACATTAGTAGAGGAGCATATTGCCGGTATCCCCGGAGATGTGTTTTTAGGTTTTTATATGGATCGTCCTTCCTTCGCTAAAACGCGGATGGCAAAGGAGTTTGTGAAATTCAATGAGCGTTGTTTTGCAATGCTCTTGGGCGATATGCGCTCTTATAATTATGTGGTAGATGTTACACCAGATTTCGATATGGAACAGTATCGAGTGCGACCTATCGACTTTGATCAATTAACCTACGAAGGGCGAAAGAATCATTACCTCCCGCAGTTTTACAAGGAAAATTTCGAGGTTATTCAGTTTTGCATGGATATCCTTTCGCCCGAAACGGTGGATCAATATCAAACCGAGGAGCGTACGCTGATTCGTAAGCGCTATTTTTTATCCCAAGGTCAAATTGAGGAATTATTAGAGTCGATGTCCAAGGTTCCCCTTTCTAAGCCTGAGAAAATTTTATCCCTCTGTGAGGATTTAAATGATTTTCATCGCTGTGAAGACTTTACGGGATTGGACAGTATGGGTCAGGTTTTACAATTGCATTTAACTAAGATGATAGAAAGAACGGAGCATCGGACCTATTTGGGCAGAACTTCGTTTAAGGCTTAACTCTTAGTACTTAGTACGCTTCCTTTGGTCGCTCTTAGTATTTAGTACGCTCACTGTGTTCGCTGTTAGTATTAGATCGTTTGTTTCACTCACTTTTAGATGTTAGACCTTAGATCGGTCGCTGCGCTTCCTGTTAGACTTGATTTTGGTGGAATATTGGTCTTTACTAAATAGGGTATTCTTGGTGTGGTGAGGATCTATGAACATTGCAGAGCTATAAGGAAAACCCTGTATGCCTAGCCAAGAACTCTGTGTGATTTTGATTTTACCACCTCGGTTCCTTTGGTCGCTATTAGTATTAGATCGTTCGTTTCACTCACTTTTAGATATTAGACGCTAGACACTCAAGCCTTCGCTTTTAGATTTGATTTTGGTGGAGTTCTGGCCTTTGTTTAATAGAATATTTTCGGTGTAGTAAAGCTCGAGTAGGCCCTGCTTCTTAGAGGGCAGGTGGATGGAATACCGAGAATAATCCTTATTTTGAGAGCTCAAAGCTTTGCTATGCGTAATCTGATTTTCTTTATTCTTTTTAGTGGCCTATCGCTGCATGCTCAGAACACCGGTTTTCAAAAACTTTATAATCGGTCTAATCACCTTTTTCCAGATTTTCTGCAGCTTGGCTATGAGTCTTATGTGGCTAATGTCCGCCATAATAATTATCAGTATCTAGAATTAACTCGTCTTGATTATTTCGGAAATGTAAGCGGACAGCTTACGCTCGATTCGATTAACAGCAATTACCTTAATCCGCATTATATCCCCTGTGACAACTGCTTACAGGTAAAGGGAGAGAAGCTTTTTTACGCCTATGGAGAAACCGATCAAGCGGCCGCCCAAGGCAACTTTCCCTTAGTATTGGCTAGTTTCCATAAAGATCTAAGTGACACCGTTCGAACTCATCGCATTCACATACCTGGTCAGCGTGCCATAATTCCCTTGGGCCTCAGATTCGACACAGACAGCACTTTCTTTTTTGCCGCTTGGACCAATACCGTTCAAAATGAGCAGTCTGCATACTTCGCCAGATTTGAAGATAATTTCCAGTTAATTTGGGACACCCTTTTGCCTAGAGCGAACTTTCGAAATGCCTTTGATGCTCCGCTTGAAATCCTAATTGACCCCTATGGCTATGCCTTGGTTTCTGGTGGCTACAGCGGCCGAGACTCCGCAGCTGCATCGATTACTCGTATTGCTTTAGATAGCGGCAACATAGATTGGCATATAATTCACAATGCCCCAGATAGCGTAGGGAATATTTATGCGGCAATGCGAAATGACGGCAATTATCAACTCATTAAGGAGATCCGTAGCACAAATCATGTTATTCTGATGGAAACTGCGGTAATGGATACCAATGGACAAATCGTTAATAGTAAAAGTTTTGGGATTCCAAATCGACATTTGAAGTTATCTGGTTTAATCCCCAGCAAGGACGGTAACTTTTACGCTGCCGGAGACTTTTACTATGGTAGGTCTAAACCTTTTGGTTTTAAATTCTCTCCGCAACTCGATAGTATCTGGATCCGGCCCTATTGGTATAAGGATACTACCTTTAATGATATTCGGATGCATAAAATTGCCCAGAGGCCGGATTCACTATTCATTCACGCTGCTTTCATAAATACCTACCCATTTAATACAGACTCCACTCTATTTGTCTTCACCATTGATCGTGAGGGCTATAATCTTTATAACCAGTCCATCATTTCCAAGCCCGAGTTTCGTAAAGGGAATTGGCAATTATATCCCAACCCAAGTAGAGGCACCCTTATATTGGAAAGTGACTACAATGGTCCGGTACTCATCGCCATATCAGATGCGGGAGGAAAATTGATTTATGAAAAGGAACTAAGTACGGTCCAGAAAGCTTCTATAGGCACGGGCTTAAAAGCCGGAATTTACTGGCTAGAGGTACATTCCACAGAAGGGCAACCCCTCCTTCAGCGAAAGCTTATGGTTTATTAATTACGAAATAGCACTATTAAACCTTCTCAACTAATTTCCACGCTCCAACCTTTTCAAAGTCTGAGTTCCCTGTTTACTCACTATATCTATCTCCTTCCTTTCGCGGTGAAATACTAATTTCAAATCAGCAACGGGCAAAAAGAGGAGGCTATCATTACGGGGGTATACTTCCATCATGGGTTGACCAACTTGACCCATACGAATATGTTCTCCATCCAGCGTAAGCTGAAACCGAACTGCGGAAGCCAGGTCGTAATAACCGGTATCTTGAGCCCAAAATGCAAGATCAGGTTTACAGAGGTAATCTTCAAACTCGGCGTAGGGATCTTCTTTTGGCTCTAATATTTGATTTAATTCTACAATGGCCAAAGAGGTTTTCAGCTTGGCCTCCCGCATGGAACTCAGCATGTTTAGGGAAGAGTAAGTTCTATATAAATCGACGGTATTGAGGTAAAAGGGATCGTCTAGAAAAAAATCGAGGGCTTCCTCACTTAAGCGTCCACTGGAAAGCTCATGAAGCCAGGGTTTCTCGGTAGACCAACGTTCTAATGTCCCTACCACAAAGTCTCCTAGTCTTTCTTGCATCGACTCCACTAGTCCGTAATTTCCTTGATATAGGCGTTCAAGACTGGTGAATAATGTATCGAAATCCCGATTAAAAATTTCGCTTTGCCTGGTCATGCTCGCAAAACCATTATCCTGAAAATTCATGGTAAGGTAGGTCATGGTTAAGCCTGCATAAGCGAAGTTTTGGCGGTAATCATCTCGAGTAACGGAGTCTCGCAATACGCGAGTCATTAATGAATCTTTAAGCTCCAAGTTTTCAATCATCTTGTCTAAATCCAACAAGTTATGACGAAGATCTCGTCGCAGTTCATGCATTATCGCGGTGGCTTTATCTTCATTTTTACTGCGCTCATTTGCATTGTTTATTTCTAGCGCAATGAGGATTCCCGCTACCACCAATAACATTTCTAAAAGTATGTACAGCACATACTGGCCCCAACCTTTACCCTGAAAGAAATTGAAGCGTCCCTTACGAAATAGTTTAGCCATGCTTGAAAGATAGGGGAAAAAGATTGCTCACTGCGTTCGCAATCAGTAGCTAGTACGCTTGCAATGCTCGCTTTTAGTATTTAGTATGTTCGCTATGCTCACTTTTAGACTTGATTCTGGTGGAATTTTGTTCTTTGCTAATGATGAAGTTTTTCAGAGAGGCGATGCTTAATGATTTTTAAGGCTAACGCCGGGTCAGGCTGTGTTAATCAATGGCCGCTATGCCGCTCTGTTTAAGAAATTTGAGGAGCTTTACGATTAAACTAAAAGAGTCGTCGCCCAATCTTGCATTCTTCTACTTCAAAGAGTATTTTCGGAGGCCAAAAATCAAAAGATGGAAAACCAACCTGCTGCCAATCCAGAGGAAAACATGAGTTCCGAGCAAGCTCAAGAAGCTCAAAGGATTTCGAACTGCCCGCATTGCTCTCATAAACTCGGTGAAGACCAAGCTAAGTTTTGTCCAAAATGCGGCTTCCCCGTACTGGGTACTGAAAAGGAGAAAGATAATTTTCTCCGCCTTTTAAAAGCCAATCAGGAAGTACTGGCCGATGCCAAAAAGAAAATAAATCGTGTAAAAATCATGCTCTATATAATTGGTGGACTGCAGGTTTTTCTCGGCTTAATACTATTTATGGGTGAGATGGTGGAGGATTCCGCTATTGTAGGGATCAGCTCTATAATTGTGGGCTTAATTATGTTTGCTTGTAGTGTTTGGGTGAAACGAAAGCCCGTTACCGGAATACTGGTAGCCTTCAGCTTTTACATGCTCTTACATATAGCTAATGCCATAATTGAACCTAGTTCAATTGCAAGTGGACTAATCATGAAAATCATTGTGATTGCCGTCTTTATCTCAGGCATTAAATCGGCTTACGACTACCGCGAGTACGAGAAAAAGCTAAATCCGGATGCGCAGTGAATCTAATCCGGATTTCGGACCTCAGCTAGAAGCAAAAAGTAGTCCCACTCAATTTAAATTTCCTTTTCACCCCCAATGGCAAAATGTAGAGGCCTGCGGACATTGCGGATATACGCAGGAGGCGGGTTTTAAATTCTGCGTCTCTTGTGGTAAACGTCCGCTGTTGGTAATTAAACAGGAGCAAGAAGATCGTGCCGACTTCAATAATAGTTTGCGCGTACTAGGGTTCTACGGGATATACTTCGCCATTTTGATGATTATAAGTTTTACGCTTAATGAGACTTATCAATTTGACCTTGGAGTAAGTATTGGTGATGCCATCATCACCCTGGTCTTCTTTTTCAGCATTAAAGGATTATGGCGGATCATTCTACCTAAGAAACTTCATTTACAAACGCTGCTCACGGTCTTGACCCTAGGGATTGCCAGTCCATTGCTAGTGCATAAGTTAATAACCTTTTTAACGGTGCACTTTAAGCTTATTGACTATTCATTAATTGACTTCACCGCACCCAATCCTTTACTTTTCGCTCTTATTACCACCGCTCTTTTCCCTGCCATTTTTGAAGAACTGGCTTTTCGGGGATTTTTATATCACTATTTAGAAAAGATTGGAGGCGCAAAAATGGCCTTATTAGCAAGCTCCTTTTTATTTGCAATGGTTCATTTTTCCATGATCTCACTAATCTGGCTCTTCCCTTTTGGTCTGCTGGTTGGTTATCTCCGGCAAAAGCACAATACCTTGATTTATGGTATTATTCTGCACTTTATGCATAATGTGGGGGTAATTCTTTTGGATTGGAATGGGTATTAGGATTAGGATTGCTCACTGCGTTCGCAATCAGTAGCTAGT
>CATMQD010000158.1 GCA_950073045.1 uncultured Flavobacteriales bacterium
TTGGGAAGATGGCTGGTGGCATTTAAAAACGGGAGTGAATTTTAATACTGGGCAGGAAATTGAAATTAAACCTCCGAGCTTACCAACCGACTTGCCGAAGACAGGAGGAGGCTAAAACTTTAACATTTCCTAATTCTTCTAATTTAAACGTCTATTTATTAGTTGTTTGTTGATTTTTTTTGACTAAAATTTTGTAAATAAAGTTTGGTTTTTATGTAGTGTAAGTTGGGGATTTTTGTAGACCCATTGACTAGTGATTATTGGTTTTTCAAATTGCTTGAATTAACTAATAATTCGCTTTAAATGAAGAAATTAAAAATTTTAATTCTGTTAGTCTTTGCTTATGGTTTAAAGGCACAAGATGTTGGTTTGAATGTGCTTTGGGAGGAGAGTACGGGGTTGCGATCAGGAGATTATGGTCTTAAAGGAATAGTGAGTCCGGATCGGTTTTACTACGAGATGGGCGTGGATCAAAGCGCATCTGGATTAAAACATCTGAAGGTAATAAAGTCTTTTGAAGGGGAGGTGATTTGGAGTTTAACTCTGGATTCCTCCTTTTTTTATGATTATATCCCAACTGCATTAACCTGGAGTGATTATGGGCTCATTGGAGCGGCATATCAGCCAATTTTGGGATCAGGTCGAAATTTGGTTTTTTCGGTCAGTGAAACGGGTGCTAAAAACTGGATGGAGGACAGCTTGATGGATTTAATTTTAACGGATGTTAAAGTGGATGAGGCAAATAGTCAAATACTTTTTGCTGGTTCCATGGGAACACAATTGGGCGGTCGAGATGCATTTATCGAAGCAAGACAGCAAAATGGACAAATTCTTTGGTCGAAGAGCTTTGATCAGTATGGCTATAAGGATGTAGCTTTAGAGCTAGCAATCGACGGAAACCAGTATATCTTGCTAGGTTCAAGTGAGGCTGGATTGAATCAATGGGAAATGGCTTCTTGGTATTTACGTGCTGATGGAACGCCTTTAGGATATGAATCTGGAAGCAGATTTACCAATTCAATTGATGAGCTAAGTGATGGCCATTTAACTGCAAATGGATTAATTGTAGTAGGGCAAAGTGCGGTTAATTCTCAACGAGATTTTAAAATCTATGCATTCGACTTCAATCGAAGTTTGTTGTGGATGGATTCGTACGATCGACAAGGATTAGATGATTATGCACTTGCCTTTGAGGAAACAAGTAGTGGTAATTATATCGTTACAGGTGCTAGTGCTAGTGTGACTACAAACTCAGATGCACTGATAAGAGCGTATAATGGAAATGGGAATATACTTTGGACCACTATTTTGGATTTTAAGGCTGGTAAAGATGAAGCAATAGCAGTGGCGGAAGATGTAAAAGGTAATTTATTAGTCTTGTGCAATACTGAATCTAGCGGACAGCGCGATGTATATCTAATATGCTTGAATCAAAGCACAGGTGGCGAAAAATGGCGAACAAGAGTAAGCAATAGTCTATTGAAAAATGATATTGCGTCTGGTTTGCATCTTAATTCCAATGGTGAAATATGGATTACCTATCAGGAGGAAGAAGTTAATAATTTGAGCGTCTTAAACTATGCAGACCTTAACTTTCCTCAAGATTTTGAGCCTATCTCTCGATCCAATATGTTCATAGAAAATCGAGGGCATTTGCGCGATACAAAGAATGAAGCTATTCCTGAAATAAAGTACTATTCTCAAGGGCATTCGGTCCCTTACTATTTTAAAAACGCTGGCTTTATTGCATTGCAAGGCGGGCATGGGAGGAATACTCCCGGCGGAGATACTTTACAGCGCGTTGACTTTAATTTCCTGGCTTCGAAGTCTTCGCAATTAGCGGCCTTAGAATCTTATCACAAGGAAACTTATTTTAATATTTATGATGATTTAACCCCTTATGAGGGCTGCGAAACTTTTGGTGCTTTAGTTTATCCGAACTTGTACGAAAACATAGATGTGTATATGCACTCCAATTCGGAAGGGTTTAAAATGAGCTACCATTTGAAGCCCGGGGCCAAGCTCGAGGATATTCAACTGCAAATCTTAGGCGCTAATGGTTTAAATCTTCAAAATGGCAATTTAGTGGTGCAAACTATAGAGAATGATTTGGAATATTTAGCACCTTATTCGTACCAAGAAGGTGGCTCTAGCCAAAATGATGGCTGCTTGGAATATGAACTGCAGGGAAATGTACTGCGATTTAAAACAAGCAATTGTGAAATAAGCTATCCTTATGTTATTCATATAAGAGCAGGTGTTGGGAATATCCATAGCTACGCGGCGATTAATAATATGGACTGGAGTACCTTTTATGGCGGCACTTGGGAAGAAGGCGGGAATGATATGGCGGTGGATGCCAGTAATGGAGATGTGTTTATCGCAGGCTATGCTTATTCAAGTAATCTGCCCAGTACTCCAGGGATTGGTTTTATTCCAAGTAGAAATTTAAGAGGTTTAGTCTTAAAATTTGATAGGGATGCGGAATTGAAATGGGGCCTTTTACTAGGCGCTGTATCTGGGCCTTCGGCTTCCGTAGCTAATCTGAGCTTTAAAGGGATTGCTTTGGAAGATAATTTAAATGTACCAGGTGTTGAAATTCATGCGGTTGGGGAATATAGTGGTATTTTGAGTCCTTTATTTACAGTGCCAAATATCCCGAGCGGGTCCTTCCAACAGCAAAGCCCTCTTATAAATGGGGCCAATGGAAATCCAGGGGGCATTAACCGCGATTTGGTCTTGGTTACTTTGAACGCTACTAGGACGCGAATTTTCACCTCCCCATATGGAGGGAATGGTATTGAAAGGGTATACACCGCTCAAGTCCGCAACGGACATTTTTACTTTGCGGGGAGTACCGATAATGGTAGTTCAGCTAATGCCTCGAGTAGTTTACCTCCGGCCACGCATGTTTTCCCGGTCTATAATCCTCAGGACGGCTCCTTTTTTAGGGCGGTGCATCCGAGCCCAGGCAATGAAAGAGCCTTTGTGGCTGCTCTAAATCTAAGTACGTATCAATTATCCTACTCTTCCATCATCACCAAAAGCAGTAATTCAAATTCAGATTATACTGCCATCTACAATTTAAGAGGAGAGTATTATGTGGGTAAATCCCTAAACGGCGCTCGACTCGGTTTCTTCGATAATGGTCGAATGTTTTCCGGCGCCTTAAACTATAATAATACCCAAGATCCCAATCGCAGTTATTATTCTGATGTAGTGCCAGCCATGAGTCCGAACGGTGATTTCGATCTCTATTATTTTGGCTTTGACGGAAACGGAAGCAATCCTCTAGCCTCCAGTTCTTTAAATGGAAGTTACCAATCCACAGTTGGAGAGGCTTATCTTTTTAAAAGAAGAGAGGCTTCCGTGGCTTGGGATACCTATTTTGGTCCACAGGCAGGGCAAAATCCGACTTGGAACTTTAGTGGGGGGCTTTGGGCATTTGATTTCGAAATCCCTAGTTCGAAAGGCAAAATGGTTTATAGTAATCGAAGTGCTACCTTGTTTGTCGGGGCATCCAGCATCGGTAATACACCTAGCCAAAGTTTTCCAAACTACTTTTTTGAAGCTGGCAATAATAGTGGGTCGGGAAATCGCTCAGATATTTACCTCGCAGCATTTAGCAGTAATAGCACCAATCGCTCCGATTATTTTAACTGGGGCACCATGTATGGCGAGGCCTGTTTAAACTGTTCAGGAGGCTTTAGCTCAGGGTTTGGGGAAGATTACCTTAGTGATTTGGATTTATACTTCGACGGAACAGAGGAGTATTTATACGTTTTGGGCACTTCGATGAGTATATCTGGAACCTTAAGTTCTAATGTCGATTTATTTCCTGTGGCAGATTTAGGCTTAGCAAATTCCTATTTCCAGCAGAACAGTGGGGGTTCTTACGATATAGTACTAAGCCGGTTTAAGGTAGGTGATATTAGCAATGGACTGGAAGTAGAAGAGCATGTCCAAAAAAATGAATTATTTTCAGTCTACCCCCAATCCAACTCAAGGGGATTTCACCTTGGTATCGGATGAAATGGAAGGAGCTAAACAGGTGGAATTATTCTCCGTTCAAGGTAGCTTAATCCAATCTTGGACCTGGCCAAAGGAGGAGCTTAAGTTTGAGATCCACACAAGAGGACTCACATCGGGAGTTTATATCATTAAAGTGAATGGAAGCCATGCCCAGCAAATCATCATACATTAAAATGCTAAGCCTAAGCCTCTTTATTGGGGTTTGGGCTTTTTCGTTGTCGGGGCAGACAAATACTTGGCAGCCCGCGATGGCAGGAATCCTCGAATTTACAAATGTCATTGGTCGCCCGCCCCGGCTTTATAAGGATGGTCCTAATGGTCGTCCCTGGGTGGTAGGATCTTTTTTGGATGAGGATTCTGTTTATCGGATAGCAGCTTATTGGGAGGGACAAATCTGGAAGCCGCTGCCCATAAAGTTTTCTTACGGTAGTACAGCCTTATCGATGGTGAAATACGGTGATACCACTTATATAGGAGGGAGCTTTACCGTCATTGGATTTGATAGTGTTCCTCAACCTAGTTTTATTCCTTCAGGATTGATAAAAATTCATGCAGATAGTTTTTGGATCGAAGACCCTTGGCGTTTTTACTTTCCCGAGTATTGGACTGTTCAGAACGATACATTACTGGTGCTAAACGCTGGTTATTATGGCCCTAGGGATACCGTGGAATATGTTGTTTTAACCGATAATGGCGGAGCAAGTTGGCGTTATCCCTTTAATCCTAAACACCCCACCTCGCCCAGCGAGGATCCAAGTCGATTTGGCATACTCATGCAGGCACGTATTCACAATGGTGATATATACATCACCAATAATGCGGATTCCTTGGGTTCCCCATATCGAGGGGTAGCCCGCTGGGATGGGCAGCAATGGCATAGCTTAGGAAAAGGCACCCCGGGTTTTAATTCTGGGGTATGGACTTTGGAGTTTTTTCAAGGGGATTTATACATCGGAGGTACCTTTAATCAACGCTATTTTCCAGACGACCCCGGCGTTCATTTTGCACGTTGGGACGGTAATCAATGGCATGCCTCGGGAAACCCCGTAAATAAAGTGCTAACCAATCTTGTGAAAGATGATACGGTGCTTTATGCCATTTCGAGGGGAGATACTTTTGGGGATGTGCGTCTTCCAGGGATTGCTGCTTGGGATGGACATAAATGGTGCGGCACCCCCACAGATTTTGTTCGAAGCCCGGTTTCCGTAGCTCCACTAGAGGACACTTTAATAGCATTGTTTTATGAGAATGCTATTATCAATGGCGTTCAAATGCCCAACCTAGTTTACTTTGATGGGGATTATCTAAACAATCCCAATACAATTTGCAGTTCCGCGGATATAGGCATCCAAGAGCCAAAACTCGCAGAGGAGCTCTTTTCAGTCTACCCCAATCCAAACCAAGGGGATTTCACCTTGGTATCGGATGAAATGGAAGGAGCTAAACAGGTGGAATTATTCTCCGTTCAAGGTAGCTTAATCCAATCTTGGACCTGGCCAAAGGAGGAGCTTAAGTTTGAGATCCACACAAGAGGACTCACATCGGGAGTTTATATCATTAAAGTGAATGGAAGCCATGCCCAGCAAATCATCATACATTAAAATGCTAAGCCTAAGCCTCTTTATTGGGGTTTGGGCTTTTTCGTTGTCGGGGCAGACAAATACTTGGCAGCCCGCGATGGCAGGAATCCTCGAATTTACAAATGTCATTGGTCGCCCGCCCCGGCTTTATAAGGATGGTCCTAATGGTCGTCCCTGGGTGGTAGGATCTTTTTTGGATGAGGATTCTGTTTATCGGATAGCAGCTTATTGGGAGGGACAAATCTGGAAGCCGCTGCCCATAAAGTTTTCTTACGGTAGTACAGCCTTATCGATGGTGAAATACGGTGATACCACTTATATAGGAGGGAGCTTTACCGTCATTGGATTTGATAGTGTTCCTCAACCTAGTTTTATTCCTTCAGGATTGATAAAAATTCATGCAGATAGTTTTTGGATCGAAGACCCTTGGCGTTTTTACTTTCCCGAGTATTGGACTGTTCAGAACGATACATTACTGGTGCTAAACGCTGGTTATTATGGCCCTAGGGATACCGTGGAATATGTTGTTTTAACCGATAATGGCGGAGCAAGTTGGCGTTATCCCTTTAATCCTAAACACCCCACCTCGCCCAGCGAGGATCCAAGTCGATTTGGCATACTCATGCAGGCACGTATTCACAATGGTGATATATACATCACCAATAATGCGGATTCCTTGGGTTCCCCATATCGAGGGGTAGCCCGCTGGGATGGGCAGCAATGGCATAGCTTAGGAAAAGGCACCCCGGGTTTTAATTCTGGGGTATGGACTTTGGAGTTTTTTCAAGGGGATTTATACATCGGAGGTACCTTTAATCAACGCTATTTTCCAGACGACCCCGGCGTTCATTTTGCACGTTGGGACGGTAATCAATGGCATGCCTCGGGAAACCCCGTAAATAAAGTGCTAACCAATCTTGTGAAAGATGATACGGTGCTTTATGCCATTTCGAGGGGAGATACTTTTGGGGATGTGCGTCTTCCAGGGATTGCTGCTTGGGATGGACATAAATGGTGCGGCACCCCCACAGATTTTGTTCGAAGCCCGGTTTCCGTAGCTCCACTAGAGGACACTTTAATAGCATTGTTTTATGAGAATGCTATTATCAATGGCGTTCAAATGCCCAACCTAGTTTACTTTGATGGGGATTATCTAAACAATCCCAATACAATTTGCAGTTCCGCGGATATAGGCATCCAAGAGCCAAAACTCGCAGAGGAGCTCTTTTCAGTCTACCCCAATCCAACTCAAGGGGATTTCACCTTGGTGTCGGATGAAATGAAAGGAGCTAAGCAAGTGGAATTATTCTCCGTTCAAGGTAGCTTAATTCAATCTTGGACCTGGCCAAAGGAGGAGCTTAAGTTTGAGATCTGTACAAAAGGACACGCACCAGGAGTTTATATCATTAAAGTGAATGGAAGCTATGCCCAGCAAATCATCATACATTAAAATGCTAAGCCTAAGCCTCTTTATTGGGGTTTATGGTTTTTTAATAAAAAGGGTTTGGAGCCCTATTACTTCCCTAGTGCCTTGTAATATAGTTGTTTGTTAAGCTAAGCTTTACTTTTGCCCTTTTAAAAATCCCTTTTATGCCTGCACCAAGCCCCCAACAAAAATTCCCCTTAGAGCATTACGATCGTTTATGCTTTCTCAAGAATACTATTAGCAATCCGAATATCGAAGTAGGAGACTATACTTATTACGACGATTTTGAAGATGTGGCCAATTTTGAGAAAAATGTGAAATACCATTTTGACTTCATTGGCGATAAGCTCATCATTGGGAAATTCTGTCAAATTGCCTCAGGAGTGACCTTTATTATGAATGGAGCTAATCATCTTCAGGATTCGGTGTCTACCTTTCCTTTTGCCATTTTTGGAGGCGATTGGAAAAATGCCATGGACGGTAAAAGCTATCCGAGCAAAGGGAATACCGTAATCGGTAATGATGTTTGGATTGGTTATGATGTAACGATCATGCCGGGAGTTAAAATAGGCGATGGGGCTATTATCGGTAGTAAATCGGTGGTAACTAAAGATGTGGCACCCTACAGTATTGTAGGTGGAAATCCAGCTAAAGAAATTCGCAAGCGATTTACCGACGAGCAAATTAATTACCTGCTTGATTTGCAGTGGTGGAACTGGCCTGTGGATGAAATCAGCGCCAAGCTGGAGCTATTAACTAATCCTCCAGCTTAAACTTAACCGCGCCTTAAAAAGCCAATTCAGCAATAGTGCTACTTTTGCCGCGAATTGAAATCAATCGCATTCTTATGAAGAAGCACAATTTTTCTGCCGGGCCCTGTATTTTACCGCCCGAGGTATTAAAACAAGCCTCCGAAGCTATCCTTAATTTCGATGATTTAGATCTCTCGCTTATTGAGATTAGTCACCGTAGTAAAAACGTGGTAGCG
>CATMQD010000159.1 GCA_950073045.1 uncultured Flavobacteriales bacterium
TTCAACTCTCTTTTCTTTCTTTCCATTTCTCTGGATTTTTACAGTAGAAATGTGTCAACTTTTTTCAGGCACTGTCAATAGACAGACCTGAGCTATATTATTGTAAAGGGACCTTAGTGAAGAAGGTACTAAGTACTAGACCTCCAACCATTATTCTACCAGAATCAATGAAAAAAGTATTGGAGAAAACGTGATTAGCTCGGAAGTTGATATTTTGCAAATTGCTGATATATAGCATTTTGATTGATTTGTTTTATGATAGACGTGAGACTGGATTTCGAGCTAAATCAAAGACTTCATTAATCGCAAGGACCATTGTTTCAGCAGAATCAAGTCTAAAAGCGCGCGCAGCAAGCGTCTAGCGTCTAAGATCTAAAAGCGACCAGAGGGAGCGGTCTCCTACTAAAAGTGAGTGCAACGAAGGTACTAAGTACTAAAAGCGACCGCAGGGAACATACTAATTACTATTTAAACCCCAACATAACAGGATATTTTATTCCTTTGAAATAGAAACCGATTTATGAACCTAGAAATCACCGGCACCGGAAGTTGTATTCCCAATTTAAAAGTGCCAAACTCCGAGTTTTCGAATAACGAATTCTTCACCCGCGAAGGGACCCGAATTGATCAGGACGGAGAGACCATCATTCAGAAATTTCAAGAGATTACTGGGATTCGCGAACGACGCTATGCTGATCCCCGGCAACAAACATCGGACCTTGCCACCATTGCAGCCCAAAGGGCGATAGATGATAGCGGTGTTAATCCCGAAGAACTGGATGGCATTATCCTCGGTCATAACTTTGGGAATATCCCCCATGGTAAAATCCAATCGGACATCCTACCCAGCTTAGCCACAAGGGTTAAACACGACCTTAAAATTAAAAACCCAAACTGTATTGCCTTCGATATACTTTACGGCTGTCCGGGCTGGGTACAAGCCATGATTTTGGCCTATAACTACATTTTAGCCGGACAAGGAAAACGTTATTTGGTAATTGGCGCCGAAACGCTTTCGCGAAAACTAGATCCGCATGATCGCGATTCAATGATATTTAGTGATGGCGCTGGAGCAGCTGTAGTAGAAGCAATCGATAATGATCTTAAAAAAGGTATCCTAAGCACTGCATCCCAAACCTTTACTGAAGATGAAGCCTATTACCTCAATTACGATGAGAGTAATAATCCAGACGTGGGCCATGATACCCGCTACATAAAAATGCAGGGACAAAAAATCTACCAATTTGCCCTCACCCGCGTGCCCGCAGCCATGAAGCTTTGCTTGGACCGCTCTGGACTCAGCATCGACCAAGTCAAAAAAGTTTTGATTCATCAGGCGAATGAAAAAATGGACGAGGCGATTATCAAACGTTTCTTCCGTTTATACCGCAAGCCCGAGCCAGAAGGAATAATGCCCATGAGCATTCACCTTTTAGGCAATAGCTCGGTGGCTACTGTACCTACTTTACTGGATTTACTGCGTAAAGGCGAACTAAAAGGACATGAATTAAATGAAGGCGATGTAATTATGCTGGCCTCAGTAGGCGCCGGTATGAGCATTAATGCGATTACCTACCGGGTTTAGTTACCAAGCGGGGTTCCAGTTTTCTAAGATGTATAGCTCTTGGTGAAAATCGAACTCGATACTGGCCTCATTACCATAATACCAATTTACCCAGCGCCATTTACCATCCCTCTTGGCGGCTAGCCAAATCTGACCTTCATGGGTATAAATATGCAGGTCATCATAACGGCAAGGCACGGATAGCTGACCTTCTTCCCCAAAGTCTGAGCGATAAGCCCCCAGCTTACCGTTTTGCTTCACTATGGTAAAAGGGTGATTCCAGCCAAAGAAGGCCAGGCTATCATATTCAGCGGGAATAATTTCTTGATCACCTTGGTACATCCCCCATTTCCCGCTTTCGCGTGAAGACATTTTAAAGACTAAATCACCATTAATGTGATCAAAGAGGATGCTGTCGCCCTTATACTTTTGGCGAATAGCCTGAATATCACTTTCCGAAAAACCCCAATTGGCGGCATACTCAATGCTATTTTTTGGCATTTCTGTTTTTGGCCTTTCACTTAAATTATAGAAATAGGCTTTGCCACAGCTTCCGCTGAAATCATCACAAAACTCATCTCCCGGATCTCCAACTAAAAGGTCGGTGCCCGATAAAGCAAGCAATCCATCGGCATAATCAATACCCGCTGTTCCCTCCGTCTCCTGAATTTTAGCCAGCGTTTTAAAGCCCTTCCCTCTAATATCGAGGATAAAAACACTGGATTGATAATCACGATCTTGATTCTCACTTACCGCAATGCGATCACCCGAAAGGGAAACTTGCTGCCCGAAACCATAAATGCCATAGCCGAAGTTTTCATTATACAGCAAGCGATCATAAACCCAAGTGCCCGACTTATTGCGAAATAAAAATACCGCCCCAGCACTTCCCGCCTGGCCCATATCCTTCGTGGGGCAGCCCACCGCGAGGAATTTCTTATCAAAATCCAGACTATGCCCAAAGTTTAATCCCGCCTCTTGCTTGTCTTTGGGGGCCATTATCTTCTGGCTTTTCTTCCAATCTTTACCCTCCTTTTTAAAAACGTAGAGCGCACCAAGGTTTTCGAATTCCTCCCCATCTTCCCAAGTAGAGCCCACAATAATCTGATTATTGCGAATCGCCATGCTCATTCCAAAGCCGCTTTCCTTTTTTTGATCGCCCTGTAATACCGCCGTTTGCCGCCATTGTCCGCGAGTAAACTCAAAAACATAAACCGCTTTATAGGTAGAAACCGCCGCCACATTACCATCAATGGCCACGCGATTTCCAAAATGATCATAGCTCTCCGTTCCTTCTGGCACCAAACTGCTAATATGCTCCCAAGCGGTATCTGCGCTAAGCTGAAAAATATGTGCGGTGCCACCCTCAAATTGGGCGTTCATCCAATCGCCTACAATTATCCAATTTCCAGAAATAGCACAGGCATTCTGACCAAAGCGATCGGCATCCGACGAAACCTCGGGGTGCAGGATATTACGCAGCTCCCAGCCCGATTCTTTCTTTTGATAAACGTAGGCGAGTCCGCCGCTCCAAGCCCAAGGGTTTCGGCCATGAGTAGCCGTAACAACCGCCCTGTTTTCATCCATATCCCCAGAGGTGCCAAAATAATGCTGACGACCCGGAAAGGCTTCTTGTAAAACTTGTCGCTTATCAAATTGCGACCAAGCCACAAAGGGCAATAGAAAAAGAGAAAATAGGATAAAATAGCTGCGCATAATGCTTCTTGAAAACAACAAAACGCTAAACTAAGCAAGCGCGTGCTTTTTTAAAGCCTGGATTTCAGTTCTTCATAAACTTTCATCGCTTCCGCTAAGATTGTAGGATCGTGTTTAAGATCCACCTTTCGCTGGGCGGTATAAGCGGGGATATCATTTTGAAGCTGCGCATGGCCTAAATGCGACAAGACCCGGTTTAATTGCTCTTTAGGATTAGCGCAATAATCCTCATAAGCGATAATTAATAAGTTGGGATCGCTAAAGTCTAAAGCTCTCTGATAATAAGCGGTCCAAAGCTTTAACCAAAAATCTAAACTCCTTTTATCTTCATCTAGGGCTTGCCCTCCTGCGAATAAAAACGACTTTTGATGCTGCCCAAATTCATGATGCCCCAGCCAGTCCATATATTCTAAAACAAAGGGATCTTCATCTTGCAATTCACAATATTGAAGGTGTTTTTCGAGCAAGGAGGCGGCATGACTTAAGGGATCTCGAAAGAGGAGAATTAAACTAAAGTCGGGGTTTAATGCTCTTAAAGATTCATAGCGTAATAGAAAGTTATTATTCTTAGCCAAATAGCGTTCCGACTCATGTTGACGAATTAAAGCTTGATAGTTGAGATAGGCTTCAAAGTCATCGGCCGAAAGGCGATACTCCTTTAAGTTTCGATCGCCGATATAAGTATCACTAGCGCGAACTTTCCAAAAGTATTCTTCCAGAGCTTCATTAGAGTCCATGCCAATTTGAATGCCATCTTTATGACTGCGCTCCTTGGTTTCGCCACTCTTAGCCTTGTAAAACTTAGCCCAAGTGTTTGGGGCTAGAAGAAAGGGCATATTGGCATAGCTCAAACTTCTAAAAGCCTGGTCCTCGCTAAGTTTGTTCATAAAACTGGTAGTACCCGCCCGGGCTAAACCACTAACAATTACAAAGTCTTTCCGCTTGGGGGTTTTACTTTTCTTTAGCTCCCGCTGATGTAGTTTTAGTCCTAAATGATAATTATTTAAAACCATGCGATGCAGCAATTTGGCCAGCTCCGAATAGCCGGAAGCTCCTTTTTTAAAAGGAATTAAAAAGGGAATAGTGGCCCCGATGGAAATCGCTAAAACACCCTGCCATCCCGACCAATCGGGAATTTCCTCAAAGGGAATATCTTGAACCAAGGCATAGGCATAAGTACTGCCAATTATCACCGCCACGGCAATAACTGTGAGTAAGATAAAGGCGAAAAGGGAAAATATTAAACGACCGGTTTCCTTTTGGAGTTCCTCAAGTTTGGCCTCCTCATCCTGATTACCCAGCATCACATTAAGCACAGAAGTACTACTAATTGCCAATTGGTAAAATACCCGGCGACCAGCTCTTATCAGGCTAAAGCCTAATAAAGCCGCTAGACCCAGAATGAGGTAAAACAGCATTTATTTGTCCTTCTTTTTACCCATGCGTTTTATGCGTAGGTAAACGATATAGCCGAGGGAGAATAATACCAGTCCGCCAATTAGTAGAACCAGTACAATGGCCCCAACGCTCATGCCCGGACCGATGTATAATAATGGAGCAATCATGGCTGCGAAGTTAAGATACGGGTCCAGTTTGGCAAGTGATGATGTCCTTCATGATGCGAAGGAAGCACGTTTTTATAAATCCCCTCGCCATTTTTTATCACCCACAATTTACCGGAGTTCTGCTCTTCAATCCACAAACTACCGTCGCTCAAAACCTCTTGCATACCTTCCGTAAAGGTGTGGATGCCATTGGCAGCATAAGCGTCTTTCTCATAATAGTAGAGGCTATCCTTCTTTAAATCGTAGGCCATGGTATTCGAGAAATAGTCACCCGCATCAATACGTTCATCGGCCACCCGCCAATTTCCGGGTCTACTCGACCAGTGGGTATGCGCATTATTATTGAAGAAGATGATGGTGCTGTCGTTTAGGAAATCGATATCGTGCTGCGAATAGAATAGGCCTTCAATTAAGCGGATAACTTTATTGGTAGAAGGACGATAATGCATAATCGCGGAGCAATTTCTAAAACTCATAAACAGGTCGCCCTCCTTATACCAAGCGGTAGTTTTTAAGGCCGGCTGCACATCATTAAGGTGAATGGGATCTTCGATATTAGGGGACTTCACCACCAGATTGGCTAAACCATTTTCCTTTAAAATTTCACTAATTGATTTATGGAAAAGGATATTTCCAGTTTCAGGATCAAGCTGACTTACGGTATTATCGATGTATACAAGCTCCCGACCATCAAGATCGTAGAAGCCTTTGTAAATAATAAAGCCGCCATTCTCTTTGGTATAGGAGCAAGCCCAGATATTTCCGGCCGAATCGAGGTTTAAACCATGGTGATGGGCAATGGTATCTTGTTTCCAAATCTCTTTACCCAGAGAATCGATGCAAAACAAACCGGTAACGCCATTATAAGAATAGACTAGTCTTTTACCCGGTAAAAGCAGGGGGTCCATAATCCGATCATGCGCCTGAAAAGGGTTAGGAATATCCCAGCGATGTAGGGTTTCATCATTTTTCAGATTGCGAATTTCTATGCTGCGCCCCTTCTTAGCATTGCTATAGCTGATAAGGCTAATGAGGTCTTGCTCCAATTTATTTACGGGACTGAAGCCTTCTGGCGTAGGAATGAAGGTTTCGGGCAGTTTTTTTACCTCTTCTACTGATTTCTCAAAAAGGTCGAGGAAGCTCACAAAGGTGTTTAAACCTTTCCCCACTTTATCCCCTAAAAGTGGATCTCCTTGTGACTGATGCTTTACCAACCAACCGAAGGTAGATAAGGCAAAGAGAATCAGGATGAAGGCCGAAAAACGGGTCAGAAATTTTTGCATAGACTGTAATCTGCCGCAAATTTAGGGAAAGGATAGCTATTCTATAAGTCAATAGAATGCTGGTTCTTTTGAACGATAGAACTCAGTTAGGTCCTTGGTAGAAAATCTTGGCTGCTCACAGAATTGATTCCTAAGATCGTCAATATATAGTTTATCCTGTGCGATATTTAAGAGCTTTAGTCTAAAAATACAAAACTATATTTTGGCAGCAAAGTTTAATTGCTGCCAATAATTAGTTTTTGTATGTAGAAGGGAAATATTAGCTCATTTGGGTATTTAGGCTTAGGGTGGCGTTGGCAAGAACCAGATGTGTTAAAATGTGCGGCTGGCTTTTTTTTCGCATGAAACACAAGTAGTGTTTATGGCTGTAATTGCCTTAATAGCTATGCTCATCTAATTTCACCTTTCCTCTAAAAGTGTAAAACACAATAGCGGTATAGCCAATAATAAGCGGTGTACCTATGGCCGCAATTAGCAGCATTATGCCCAATGACTTTTGCGAAGAGGCGGCATTATATACATCAATATGGTAAGCCGGATCGATGGTAGAATATAGAAGAACCGGGTACAGCTCAAAGGCTAAAACACCCAGCATTAAGGCTATGCTCAGGGCAGATGCAAAAAAGGCCATTAGGAACTTTCTTCTTTTTACCAAATGGGGAATACTCAATATGCTAAGAATCCCTAAGCTTGGTAATAGCCAAAAAGCGATGGAGTTCTGCAGGTCATCACTCAGCTTGGGGTAGGCGTAAAGTCCATAAGCGCTAGCCGCAAAAAAGGCAATTAAAAACAACCAAACCGCCCTTTTAAGAAGGATTCGCAATTTGGCGTAAAGTCGGCCCTCGGTTTTTAAAAGCAGGTAAATAATTCCGTGCATTACAAAGAGGGCTAAAATGGTGAAGCCCATTAATAGAGCATAAGGGTTTAGTAATTGCAACCAAGAGCCCACTAAGTTCCCGCGTTCATCTAAGGGTAGGCCAATCATTAAATTTCCCACCACTACCCCTAAGAGGAGTGAAAGAGAGTTGCTCGCAATAAAATAGGATACATCCCAAAATTGTCGCCACCACTTCATTTCTTCTTTCGAGCGAAACTCTATCGCGATAGCCCTAAAAATAAGGAGCACCAAAAAGAGCATAAAGGGAATGTAAAAGGCCGAGAAAAGAGAGGCATAAGCCACGGGAAATCCTGCAAAGAGTGCGCCCCCCGCAATTACTAACCATACTTCATTGCCATCCCAAACTGGGCCAATAGCATTTAGAGCAATGCGTCGACTTTGATCCTTGCGGAGAAAAAGGTGGATACTGCCCGCGCCTAAATCAAATCCATCTAAAATGGCATAGCCCGCAAAAACGCCGCCCACAATTAAAAACCACCAAGTAGGATAATCGATACCGAGGAAATAAGAGAGTTCGTTTTCCATATCAGTCTATTAGGCCTTTAATATTGCGCTTTGTATCACTAAACTCTTGTTCGCTAAGCGGCTCTGGACCATGTTGTATTTTACGATTAAGTAAATACACGAAGAGCAAAAAGAGAAATAGATAAACTACGAAGAAGAGAATTAAGGAAAATAAAACCTGCTCGGCGGTAACCGCTTCGGAGAGGGCATTGCTGGTACGCAGCAGTCCATAAACCACCCAGGGTTGTCGGCCCATTTCGGCCGCAAACCAACCAAACTGATTAGCAATTTGTGGGAGTAAAGCGGAGAAAACGAAAATCCAAAGCAGCCAGCGCTGATCGAATAATTTGCCGCGCCACCAGAAAAATAGGGCCATAAGGCTTAGTCCGATTAAGGTAAAGCCAATACCCACCATAATATGGTAAAACTGAAAAATGGCGTTTATGGCCGTGGGTCGTTCATCATCCGGAAAGCTGTTTA
>CATMQD010000160.1 GCA_950073045.1 uncultured Flavobacteriales bacterium
ACAACCTCCAAAATTGAGGTGTACACAATCTGGAACCCAGAAGAATTCCACCGTATTTTGAATTACACTGCAATAGTCTCCGGAAGAATTAAAGGAAGTTAAGGTTGCACAAGGTGCTGCACCATTACATCCTGTAGTAGAAGTATAATTATTACTATTTAATTGCAGTCCACCTGCCTTCATGCATATTTCTTGGAAAGAGCCGTCGGCAAACTGATCTAAGTCACGAGCTACTACTCTAAACTGAACAGTATCCTTGGGATAGGTGCGGATGCGGTATACATTACCGGTTCGCTCAACATTAGTATATATAGAGGTATCAATTTCAGCAGAAGGAGTACTTGGGTTAACCGGACAATCTCCTGAGCTTAGGTAGTGCACTGGAACATCGCGATATACCTCACCGATTAATTGGTTACAACGATACTCGCGAATTACCACACAGGAGGCGTACCAACCTGGACTAGGATCATTGGCTAAGGTGGTAATCTCACCAGAAAAACGATCTAGGGTATTAGGACCATTATTGGGATCCTCCGTTCCATCCGGGAAGGGAGCTCCAAAGTTGTAGCCCGAATTAAAAACTATATTTTGAGTGGCACCCAATTTAGGCATGGCCCAATCAAATACTAAGCTATCAATATCGCGGTCGGCCGGTAAGTGGTTAAATTCAAATAAGAAGTTAGGACAAGTAACCGCATTTGCATCCTGTGCAAACTCTGGGCTATTATCGTAGCAAGTAGATGTGTTTAAAGGGTTTCCACCTGGTGGGGTGTAGGGATACATTACAGATCTTAGGTAATAGCCAGTATTACCGCCCGCATTTTGCAGAGTTGGGCGTGCAAAACCAGTCCAGCTAAATTCCCAACCACCTGCCGGTGGCACACCATTTAATGAAACAGGACCACTTTGAAAAACAAATTTTTCGATAGATCCAACGTCTCCATCGGCGCAGTTTAAATCTAAAGCAGAATTGGGGCAATTAGGAGAAACATCAGTTTGGGAAATAAAGTTACAGGTGATATTTACGGGACCATTAATGGTTTTTGGAGTGGTAGTAATATTAGCTCCCGTACAATCTCTATAAAGGGTAAGGGTAAAAATGTAATCTCCTCCAGGAGTACAGCGCCAATAGATCTCACCTCCTAAATAGTGAGAAGCTTGAAGTGCTGGGCTCAATCCTATAAAAAGGAGAAACAGCAGTAATTTTTTATAGCTCTTCATTGTATAAAGTTTTATCTAAACTAGGATTATAGTTTAGGCCAGTGAAGAGCAGATTAGTTAAGGAGGCTTGAGAGAAATTATGTAACGGAAATCACCTACAGAAATAAAAAAAGGCTCTCCATTGGGAGAGCCTTCAAGGGTTTTCAGTGATTTATCGATTAGCGCACTAATGTGAAGTTACCGCGCTCTTCTTGTTCTGCTTCGCCTGGGGTTTGGAATTTAATGTAATAGATATAAACACCTTGTGGGGCATCATTACCTTCATAAGTTCCATCCCATTTTTCGGTAGGATCATTAGATTCAAATACCTTTTTACCCCAACGGTTCATGATATAGAAATAATAATTATCTAAATCCGCTAAACGTAAAGAAGGTCCATAAGCTTGGTTTTCCGGAACTGAACTTCCTGGGCGGAAGGCAGTAGCTAGATAAACTTTGGCTTTTTGTTGAGAACAAGCTTCATTAGACATTACCGACATTGGGTTTCCTTGATTGTCGATAATTCCTTGCGGATTACCTCCTTCAACCGCCTTTACATAGTAGCAATAATCTCCAGCTAATGGATCTGCTTCTACTAAGTCTGCTATATCATAATCAATCCAAGTAGTATCCTCACGACCGTTAGTGGTAACATTTTCACCAACCTTCTCCCAGGTAATGCCATCGGCAGGGCGACGATAAATCTCGTAGCGATCGATATATCCTCCCCATCCTAAGTAACGATTCCAGCTTAAGCGGTTCGTTACATCATCGGCAGGTTTTACGTTTAATCGGATGTTACCCGAAATATTACTAATGGTATCATATCCACCACAGCTATCGGTAGCGGTAACTCGGTAGAAATATTGGAAACGATCAGGATCCACACCAAAATCTTGGAAATCAATAATATATGGAGCCTGTGTTGGTTTACCCAAAGTGGCAATAGTGCGATATGGTCCATAGTATTCTGGCGCTCTTTGCACTTGGAAGCTACGTACATCCGCCTCGCCATCTATATAAATCTCAATATCTAAAGAACTACGGCTAAGATCATTGGTCACTCTTGAGATGTACAACTGCTCCGATTGCTGTGGCACTGCTGCTTCTACACAAACGGTATTTGAAGTTGAGCTCAAATTCGCAATGGTATCACGTGCTTCAATTACATAACAGTAGCTGTAGCCTTTCTTAATTACATTCTGACGGAAAGTAGTATCGTCCGGTGAAGCGGTAAATAGAATGGTTGGAGGAATAACAGTTCCATCATCTTCCGTTATCTGTACCCAAACACGATAATCATGCACACCATTCGGGAATTCGCGGTATTCGTTCCAGCTTAATTTCGAATAACCGTCACACTTGTTAAGGTAATTTCTTAAATGGATAGTATTATACGGACTTACCGCTAGGTCATCACTTTGATTACCACAACTATCCACTGAAACAATTTTAAACTGCTCCGAACGATCACCAGCCATGGAGCCGGTCCACTCGTGTGGCATTGAAGCGCCAGCGTTTATGGTATCCACGATAATCCATCCGTTTTGTGGATCATTATGTAAAAGGTAGAACTCTACAATATCACCTCCAGGATCGGAGTCGAACTCTACAAGTGCTTTATTATCTTGATTCACTAAAACCCTACCTAAACCAATATTGGTAACATTGGTACGGTCTTGGAATCGACCAGTATCTTGAGTTGAACCAGCAGAACAACCAACTATTGTATCTGGAACTCGTACTTGATAAGCAACTAGCATATCGCAAACACTAACCGTATCCGTATAGGTGTTTCCAGTTGTTTCAGCAAGTTTTTGCCAATTACCACTGCCTTGGGGAGCTTCTACCCAGACCTCATAAATATTTCCTCGACTAGCATCTAGTCCGACACCATTATGATCGGTCCAACTGAGCTGTGCATACTCCGGACTTCCCGGGGGCAAGGCCGTTAAGCTCATGGTCATGGTTGAGATAGTCTGACTAGGGAGCGAGATAAAGTCACAAGGACCAGTACTCATCTCCATGTAGAAATAGTTATTAGCTCCTAAAGCAGGAACATTGGTAGTTAAAGTATCATAGTAAGGAACACTATCTACTACTGTCCACGGACCATTAGGAGAAGTAGAGCCATAAATTCGGTAATAGTTGAATTCTAAAACACTATCCAGTTCAGGTTGCCCCCAACTAAGGTCTATTGTTCCATCCAAATTCACATTAGCACATTGCAGGTCTGGAGGCGTTGGATCACCAGCGATAACTTCCACCACAATAGTTGCCAGTCCTACTTTCGGGGCTGCGCAACCATCATCCTCCATACGTACTGTAAAGAAGTAAGTGTTTGATGCGGTACCACAACCACCAAAGTTCAAGTGCACACAATCTGGAATCCAGAAGAATTCCACCGTATTTTGAATTACACTACAATAGTTACCTGAAGAGTTAAAAGAGGTTAATGTGGCACAAGGTGCTGCACCATTACAGCCCGTGGTAGATGTGTAGTTATTGCTATTTAACTGCAAACCACCTGCTTTCATGCAGATTTGCTGAAATGAACCATTGGAAAACTGGTCTAAATCTCGCGCTACTACCCTAAACTGCACCGTATCTTGAGGATAAGTACGCACCCGATATACATTACCTGTTCTTTGCACATCAGTATAAATAGAGGTGTCAATTTCGGCAGAAGGAGTACTCGGATTAGTTGGACAATCACTTGTACTTAAATAGTAAAGAGGCACATCTCGGTAAACCTCACCAATCAACTGATTACAACGATATTCCTTGATTACCACACAGGAGGCATACCAGCCTTCATCAGGATCATTGGCTAAAGCCGTAAGTTCACCAGAAGCTGGGTCTAGAGTATTAGGTCCATTGTTTGGATCCTCAGTACCATCAGGGAATGGAGCATTAAAGGCATAACCTGGATCATAAGTAATATTAGAGTTGGCAGCATCCCAAGGGTTACCCCAATCAAATACTAGGCTATCAATATCCTTATCAGAAGGTAAGTGGTTAAATTCGAATAGGAAGTTAGGACAAGTTACCGCGTTTGCATCCTGCGCAAATACTGGACTGTTATCGTAACAAGTAGAAGTGTTTAATGGCTGGGTAGCGCCAGGTGGTGTATAAGGATACATTTTAGAGCGCAAGAAATACCCCGAGGCATTGGTGTTTTCCAAAATAGGACGACAACAAGAAGTCCAAGAGAACTCCCATCCGCCTGCTGGTGGAATACCCGCTAAACTTACGGGTGAGCTACGATAAACTCCTTTCTCAATAGCACCATCGTCACCCGATGCACAATTAAGATCTAATGCCGTATTGGGACAATCTGGAGATACATCACCCGAAAGGGCTGGAATGTATTGACAAGAAATTGTTGCAGGTCCAGAAATAGTTTGGGTGCCGGTTGGTATTGAGATACCGGTACAATCACGATAGAGTACCAAAGTAAAGATGTATTGACCATTTGGTGTACATTCCCAATAAATCTCCCCTCCTAAAAGGTGGGATGCTTGGCTGGTAAAGGATGTGATTGCAATCAGCGCTGTTACAATCAACAAACGGAACTTCTTCATTAAAATGAGATTTGCTTCAAATATATCTTATAATCAAGGTCGCGGCAAGTATTACTTATTTAATGCTACTTCTTTCCTAGTTATTGTTAAAACATGCGATTAAATAGCACTAATTCTTTCTTGCTCTGAGCGGAAGTCGGACCACAGCTCTTTTAAAATTTGAGCGGCCGGTTTTAAATCGTCAATCATGCCACTCACTTGGCCTATCTCTAACTCCCCTTCTTCAAGGTCGCCTTCAAACATACCACGTTTTGCTCGGGCTCGTCCCAAAATTTGGATCAGATCTTCCTTTTTAGCCCCATCTGCGTAAGCTTGTTGCACTTGATTAAAGAATGGATTCTTTATTAAACGAACCGGAGCCAGTTCTTTTAAGGTTAGCATGGTATCTCCCTCTTGAGCCTTTATTACCGCTTCTTTAAAGTTGGCATGGGCAGAACTTTCTTCACTGGCCACAAATCGAGAACCTATTTGTACCCCTTCTGCTCCTAAGCTAAAGGCGGCTAAAATTTGGGCTCCACTGCCGATGCCACCCGCAGCAATAACCGGAATTTGCAATGCCTTAGCCACCATGGGCCATAAAACAAGGCTGGTGGTTTCATCACGACCATTATGTCCGCCGGCCTCAAAACCTTCGGCTACCACCGCATCTACTCCGGCGGCTTCTGCTTTAAGCGCAAACTTTAAGGAACTTACCACATGTACCACCTTAATGCCTTGCTCTTGTAAATGAGCAGTCCACGTTTTTGGATTTCCCGCAGAGGTAAACACAATCGGAACTTTCTCAGCCACAATAATCTCCATGAGCTCCTCTATTTGAGGATACAACATGGGTACATTTACGGCAAAGGACTTCTCCCCTGCGGCAGATTTACATTTTTGAATATGATGTTTGAGAATTTCTGGATACATAGAGCCAGCGCCTATAATGCCTAAACCTCCGGCATTACTTACTGCCGAGGCTAATTCCCAGCCACTACACCAAATCATCCCCGCTTGTATTAGCGGTATTTCGATATCGAATAGTTCGCTTATTCGATTCTTCATTGTATCAATATTTTTTGCTGAAAGCTTTGATTTCCTTCTACATTCAGAATGTAGAATCCTTGATCAAGGTTTGATAGGTTAATCCTTATCGCCTGATTTCCCCAAGGACGAGAAGTTTGATAAACGAGCCTTCCCGATTGGTCCAAAATGCTAATTTGTAATTCTTCATTAGTCTCAAACTGACCATGAATGTTGATATAGTCCTTGATCGGATTCGGATAAACTGCTAATTGATCAGGCGCCTCTAATTCATCTGTACTTATAATATAGGCTTGGTAGAAATTAGGGATTCCAAAGCCAAGGTTATTATTCGCGTTTCCGAAAAGGTGTCCGCTGCGACGAATATTTCGAGCGATAACTTCGCCGTGCAAGGTAGGCTGAGCCTGAACCATACAAGCTGCCATTCCCGCGATTAATGGAGAAGAGAAACTAGTGCCAAATCCACTTTGTACAAAACCTTGAGAATTTATTAATATAGTACCCGATCCCATGGCGGCTACATCTGGCTTAATACGCCAATCGTAAGAAGGACCGCGACTACTAAAGCCCGCATAAGCCCCTGTAGCATCTACAGCTCCTACCGCCAAAACACTATCGCCATCGGCCGGAGCGCCTATATATTGCCAAGATCCTGAGCCTTCGTTACCAGCACTGGCTACCACAATAATTCCACGACTTGCGGCCCAATCGGCTGCCCTAGTTACTACCGTAGTATTGCCATCCATATCCGAATATTGATAGCTATCATTGGCATCGTCGAATGTGGTATAACCTAAAGAGGTATTTATAACATGTGCGCCCACGCTATCGGCAAATTCTGCGGCCATCAACCAATGGTCCATTTCCAAAGGAGTTTCGGAACTTATGTTTTCTGAAGTAAGCAACCAGTAATTAGCATGTGGAGCAGTTCCTACAAAAGCTCCGGTGTCTAAAGCAGCCATTGTGGATAAAACCGAGGCACCATGACTTCCTTGTCCGGTGTACACATTAGTATCGCCTGAAATAAAATTGAAAGATCCTTTTAATCGTCCCGAATTACGAAGACTGTCTAAAACCGCTGCCTCCAAAGTACCAGTAAAACCAGCATCTATTACCGCAATGGTAGAACCTCTACCGGTAAAACCTTGCTGGTGCAAAAGATGACCACTAATCTGTTCTATCTGGGTGCTGCCTAATCCATAATCGAAGGTAGTAGCGGTACCCGCTAAATGGCTTTGATGGGCTTTTGGCTGCTCCACATTTTTCACAAAAGGTAAGGACTCTAGCTCTGCCAAACTTATACCTTCTACATAGGCGTAATTTAACCATCGAGAATGGGCTCGTACTTTTGCACCACGTCGTTTCAATTCCTTTAGGTATTCTGGCGCCACCGGTAAATCGCTTTTATCAATGGCAATACCTTGGGCTGCTCTTCGCTCTAAAGCTTCCGCAGAAAGAAATAATTCTGCTTGATCTAAAAGCTCAACACTAGAACCTTTATCCACAAAAAAGGCACGCAGGCCTTGTTCTTGGGCTTGCATCCCGAAACTCAAAAACAGAGCTATGCTAAATATGTAATTCTTCATCTTTAAAATTGAATAACCCCGGAGCCAATCAATTCATCATCTTTATACCAAGCTACAAACTGACCGGGGGTTACAGCTTTTTGAGCTTCATCAAATATTACATATAAACCTTTGTCGGTGGCATGAAGTTCTACACCAAATAAAGGTTGTCGGTATCGAATACGCGCTTCATATCTAGCTTGTTCACCAGATTTAAGCATAAGATCATTGCGCAACCAGTGTACATCCTCCGAGGCTACAAATAGGGCCTCTTTACGTAAACCTGGATGAGCTTCACCTTGACCAGTGAAAATCAAATTTGTTTGGGTATCGGTACCTATCACAAATAAAGGTTCGGGGGTACCTCCAATGCCAAGTCCCTTTCGTTGACCAATGGTAAAGTAGTGAGCTCCATTATGCTCTCCTTTTACTTCACCCATTTCTTCTGAAAAAGAAAAAGGAGCGGCCATTGCCGACCATTCATTTTGCTCTGGTACTCTATCAAAATCTCTGGGAATATCAGTATCAGCTGCTATCTCAATTACCTTTCCTTTTTTAGGTGCTAATTGCTGTTGCAAGAAATCAGGTAAGCGCACTTTTCCTACAAAG
>CATMQD010000161.1 GCA_950073045.1 uncultured Flavobacteriales bacterium
GAAGTGACGAAGGAACTCGCCCACCGAAGCAGGAGACTACAAACATTTTAGAAGTAATGCACCCAGGCCATGATTTTTTCTTTCTTTTTCATCCAAGGAAAAAGATAAAAACTAAACCACTCAAAGCAGGTACAAGACGCTACTTATGTTATTTAGTTTGATATGGTGCTACGAAGGACGCACCAGAGGGACTCACATGTATCTCAGTAGAATCATTCTCTTGGATGACTAAGCCCGGAAGACTCTCACTATTTTCATAGCTCCCATAGAGATCCCTCTTTCGAATACCTGCTTGCAGATAAGCGAATAAGGCAAATACTATAAGGAGCCTAATTTTCACAGACTCTTTGCTTGGTGGCCATGCTTATGATCCTCGGGATGTGGACCACGCAAAACTTCGTATATACGCTCCATATCTTTCTGACTAATCCTACTGGGAAGAATTTTAACCTTATTTGTGGTGCCGGCAAGAATTAGCATACCTGCTCGGGTTTGCCATTCTTCAATTTCTTCGAGCTTAATGCTGTTTTTGGAAAAGAATCCTTGACTTAAAACTCCATTTTCGATGGTGATATACGGATTGCGGAACTCCATGTAGAATAAGAAAAGGAAGATCATTCCAACTACGATGTAAAGGATATGCATATTTCCAAATTCCTCCCCTGCATTAAGGCGATAAGCGACCAAGCCAAACCACACCAGACCTAGAATCAAATTGCGGTAAACCCGGGATTTGCGAGTAAAAATTTTCATGCTAAAAAGGTACAGATTTTCCTCATTGCTCGCGGCTCCTTAAATGGCCACTTTCATGCTACGTCCTAATTCAAAGATTTTCTCCAATAATTGCTCCTTACGCACCGGCTTAGTTAGGTAAGCATTCATTCCTATTTCGAATACTCGCTTGCGGGTTTCTTGAGTGGCATCTGCGGTAACAGCGATAATTGGAATCTCAGTATGGTGCTTACCCGCTTCTCCTCTGCGAATGGCCTCACATGCTTCATAGCCATCCATATTTGGCATTTGTAAATCCATTAAAATAAGATCATACTTTTTAGCCAATAAGGCCTTCATCGCAAGGGCACCATCATTAGCCATTTCGAGGCTAATATTGGCCTGGTCACCCAAAATCTTTTTCAAGATCATTTGGTTCATCATATTGTCCTCTGCTACTAAAATGCGGATTTCGGAACTTTCAACTTCGGTTTGCTCTACTATCTCTTCTGCTACCTCCTTAACCTCAATTTCTTCTACCTGAACTTGAGCTACATCTAGGTCCATCCATACTCTCACCGTTGTTCCAAAACCAAGTTCACTCTCAACTTTAAGGGTGGCACCAAAAAGTTCAATGAGGTGTTTTACGATGGTAAGCCCTAGACCTAATCCACCGTGGCGGCGCTTGTTATTACGCTTCATCTGGTTAAAGCTCTCGAAAATTTCTTGGCGTTCTTGATCATTCATGCCCACACCACTATCGCTTACGCTTAGTTTTAAGCTGGCCACACCTTCATCATTAACTGTGGCATGTAAGCCTACCTTAATTTGTCCTGCCTCGGTAAACTTCACCGCATTACTTAATAAGTGGTTTATAATCTGGCGGAAACGCTTTTCATCGCCCATTAAGAATTGTGGCAAGCGATCACCAGTTACCCAGTCCAGGTTAATATCCTTTTTACTGGCCTCATAATACCACGATTCGCAGAGGTCGTTTAAAGCTTCTGCCGGGTCAAATTTTTGATCCATTTGCAGCTCAAGCTCATTCTTTTCAATCTGCTCATAATCCAAAATATCATTCACATTACTTAGCAAACTATGAGCGGCACTGCGGATAATGCGGTAATTCTCTTGCTCTTCTGCCTTGGCATTTTTGTTTTCCAACTCATTGGTAGATAATCCAAGAATAGCATTGATGGGCGTTCGCAACTCATGGCTAATATTAGACATAAAGTAACTTTTAAAGGACGATACTTCCTGGGCATGTTTTAAGGCTTCCGCCTGAGAACGTTCCTTGGCCCGGCGTAGCTTTCCAATTAAATTAGTCATGGATAGCGATAAGAATACTACCTCTAAACCAATGCCCATCTTAGCCATGTTCTGTACCCAGAATATATTCGGCAATAAGCTTAGATTGTTTAGTACAAAGGCTAAAAGTCCAAATACTAGGAATACGATACCTGCTAAAAAGAAGGGATCAACCTTTTGAATTTTACGATGCACATGCACTACGGATATTAAAATCAGAATAAGGCTCAACAGTCCTACTACATTGCTTAAGGGATAGGCAATTTTCAAGGTTTCGGCATTGATAAACAATAGAGTGGCCACGGCTGGAATAACATAATAGAATACTCTATAAGCACGACTTAGCTTAGGACTACGCTCCTTCAGTTTTAAAAAGCTACCACTGTATTTAAGTAAAAAGAAATTTGAAAAAGCAGCCGTAATTAAAACCATTCGATTGCTGATGTAAGAGCCGGAAGGAAAGATGTATTGATAGATAAAACCGTCTAAGGAAGCTTGCAATAGAGCAATAGAAATAATGTACAAACTGTAATTACGAAAGCTCTTTTCGTTTAAACTGCTGTAGAAGAAAAGGTAAATGAGGGCGCTAATAATTAGCATCCCATAAAATAATCCTAAGAAAAGCTGCTGCTTATATTGCAACTGTTGAAACTCCTGCTCAGAGTAAACTTTTGGTGCTAAGTCCAAAGTTTCACCATCACTTTTTAAATGCACTAAAAAGCTGCGCGAAGATTTGGGCTCAATTTTAAAAGGAAAACCTGAAAGACGATGCTGAAAACTCCTTTCTGAAAAAGGCATTTTATCGCCACTAACTAAAGCTTCAGCTCCATCTAATGGATACCATTCTATATTATCAGTGATGGGTCTTCCTAAAACACTCACACCTTCAAATGCGCTAGCATTCTCATTGGTCATGGTAATTCTCAACCAAAAATGCTGGTCGGTAAACCCCTGATCGGAACCGATTTCCTGAATGTTTTGAAAGTTACTGAGCCCGATTTCTCTTACTTGCTCAAAGCTTAAGGCTTTATCTCCAGCCTTAAACACTAATGTTTCAACGTTGATTTGCTCAGCCGAAAAAGCGCTTAGGCTGAGGGCTAAAAATGAAATTAAAAGGCTGATTTTAAAACTGATATTTCCTCCCATGGTAAATGTCTTTGAACTATTTACGCTAGAAGCTTGTCTTTGGTTTTCGCTAGCTTAAAAAATATTTGCCTGAAGAACAGAGTGCTAGACCCTAATAAAATACACAAGCCTTTATCAGCGCGGCTTAGACGCAATTCTATGAAGGCACTCAATCCTTGGGATAAATTCTATTTTTTTAAAAGCCGTATCAACAATCAGCAATAATTTGCATCTTTAGGCAGCAATTAGAATTCCATGTTAAGTCGGAGCTTAAAAATTCTTTTTTTCTTCCTACTTCTGAGTAGCTCAGCCTTCGCTCAAGTAGCGGAATATCGTTTTTGTATCCAAAGCGATAATTACGAAACATTTAAGGCTAGAGTAGTTTTCCGTGGACTGGATTTTGGTCGCAGCTCTGCTTTACAGATGGTACGTAACGATTTAGAAATGGTCCTCGAAGGCGAGTTTGAAATCAGCACTTTCGACGATTCTTGTCCTTGTAAAGGCGAATGTCCACAAGTGGAAGTAAGCTCCGCAGATTGGGGTGGCAAGCTTTCCGACCGAGAAGGCGATATCAAAAGCATTTGGGGATCGGCAGTAGAAATTACGGATGCCGTGGTTACCGAGGGAAAAGCACTGTGGGATAATCCTGGTGAATTTCTCATGACTCGTATTCTTGGTCAAGGTGAAGATTGAGCAGCATAAAGAACTAAGCCCTCAGGACTTAGAAGCTTTATTTAAGCTTTGGAACGATGAATATCCTAAAGAAGCCAGCTTTCAAAATCAATCAGATTTAGTGGACTATTTAAATACCTTAAGCCACCCTAAACATCAATTATTAAAAGATGATGAAGGCCACTTGAAGGCTTGGTTCTGTACTTTCCAAAGAATTGATCTTCCTTGGTTTGCCATGATTGTAAGTAGAGATTTACAGGGCCAAGGTTGGGGTCGTAAATTATTGGAGCAGGCCCAAAAAAAGCATTCCATTTTAAATGGCTGGGCGGTAGATCATCATAATTATCAGAAATCAGATGGCAGCCCCTACCCTTCTCCTTTAGGTTTTTATAATAAGCTCGGCTTTCGTAAAACCAAGCTTAAGTATGGAGAAGGCAATTTATCGGTGGTGCACATTGTTTGGCCTTAATTAAAGGCGATAACGCAGACCTACATAAAATCCCCAAGAACGATATAGGGTTTGATCAAAATCGGCCGGTATTCGACCATTGCCCCGATAAAGATTATTAAGGTTGAAATCTGTTTCTAAACCATAGCTAAGTATAAAGCTTCGGCTCATAAACTCCTGACCTAAACGAAATTGCATTCCATAAGAATCCCTGTAAAAGGGACTTAAATTCCTTTCCAAATTATTGGCTCCAGCTAGGTAAGCGTAATAGGGCTCTACCCCGAGATTTAAACGCCAGGGTCCGGCGGAAGAGCCCATTTTAATATGATGCTCGAGCCCTAAACCTAAGCGATGGAAATTCAAGCTTAGCTCATCCTCTACATATTGACCCTCGCGGTAGGTATTGTAATTTAAAACCATATTTCGCTGGGGCTGAAAACCCAATTTAACCGTCCACTGTGGATGCCAGCGATAATGCACTACTATTTTATAATTGTTGCTATAAACGGCATTGCTGTTTACTAAACTCCTAGGGTCCTGACTTTCGCGGGCTACATTATTGCTCAAGAAATCTCGATTAAAGCTATACTCGAAACCTAATTCCCATTTGGAACGCTTTCCGCGATGAGGACTTTTAGGTTTATTAAATGTGGGTAAAGGACTGAAACTGCCATTTAAGTTGAGCGACGGCAAATTAAAAGCCAGTTTATGCCAATTGCGCAAAACGGGCGGCACCGCTTCTGAAAGATTGGAAATTGAAGAGCGGTTTGTCATTTCAGCCGCGCTTGCTACATCATTAGGATGTTGCTCTTCGACCTTAGCTCCTGCCTGATTTGAGATGGAATTAGAAGCTATCGCTTGCTCCGCACCACTAGCTTCTGTACTTGAATTATCGCTTTGGGCATTGATGGAACTTTCCTCAATAGGCGAAACTGCTTTCAGCCCTGCTTGGGCTTCTGGCTTTAATTTTGGACTGCTTGCTTGATCTCTTAAATCAAGGCGGATGTAATTTGGGCTTTCGCTGGAAGTAGTAATCGAATCGCTAAACCAGAAAGCGCCAAAGGCTAAAAGTAGAATAGCAGCAATGCGGGCCGACCATTTATAAATAGCCTTTCGGTTGAGATAGCGGTTAATTCCTACCCAAGCTTTATCGATGGTGAGCTGACGGTTAATACCCTGCCAAACGGCTTCGGGAGCGGCGGAAGCCTCACTCTCAAATGATTCCTTTAGCTTTTGATCGAGCATTTCCTCCTCGGCCGACAAAGAACCAGCCAGGGCCGACCACATATCTTGTGGGGCCTTTGGCGCGCTGCTTTCAAAGCTGTCGCGAATCTCCTTATCTAGATCCTTATTCGCCATTCAACCGATTTAGTTTTTCGCGCAACAAACCTCTAGCGCGATTTAACTGCGATTTAGAAGTGCCCTCGCTTATACCCATCATATCCGCTATTTCGCGGTGAGCATAACCTTCAATAGCATATAACTTTAAAACCAGGGCCGCCTTTTCAGGCAGATGGTTTACCATATTTACTAATTCTTTGGCCTGAATTCCCGATAAGAGTTCATCGGTGCTATGACTTTGATGTTCGTTGTATTCACGAATAACCTCCTCTTTGCGGCGTTTAGCCCGATAATGCTCCAGCGCTTTATTAATGATAATGCGCCGAATCCAGCCTTCGAAGGAACCTTCGAATTTGTAGCGGTTTAGCTTTCGGAAAACATTAATAAAACCATCTTGTAAGATATCTGCCGCTTCGTCTTCATCTTTAGCGTAGGTCCAAGCTACGCGATACATCCCATCAGCATATTTGCGATACAAAGCCTCCTGATAAAGACGATCGTTTTTTAAACAACCTTCTATCAGATCCTTATCTTCCAGCTTTTGTAAATCGCGAACACTCATTCTATAATGAGGGAATTTAGTTCATCGAGGCGCTTATCTACCTCATCATAAATATCGCTATTTGAGTCGACGCTTATCAAAATACCCATTTCGCCATCAATAATAGATTGCTGGGCTTGGTTTAATTGCTCTAAGCTTATGCCGGAAAACCAATGCACGGGATTTAAACTTACAATGGCCCAATAGCTTCTTTGGTCTTCTATAACAATCTCTTGCTCTCCCCGGTAATCAGTGGCTAAAATTTGAAAATACTCAAAACTTGAAACCTCTATCCTCAAAGGAAGCCAAGTATCTGTAGAGTCTTTAAAGCGCCCATTAATAGTAAGAACCGGAATGTTTGCGGAGGGAATTTCAAAATCAAGCTCAATGCGGCTGTAAATTCCTTGGGGAAGATCAAAGCTCAATTCAGAATTAAAATCGGCATCTAGGCTTACCTTTAAGGGCGGTTGATAGCCATTTTGGAAAAAATAATCTTCCGCTTGTACGCGATCACCTTCTAGCTTTAAGCGGGAAATAAGCATTTCACCATCGAGGAAATAGAGGCGGTCGTCCTTGCTAAATTCTCGATTCACATCAAAGCGAATTCCGAATCCCGAAGGAACCTTTAAGCTTTCATCTGCCGAGCAAGCCTGCAGTAAAACTATGATTATGAGGAGGTATTTCTTCATTTCTGATCTTCCTCCTTTAGACGCAGGAGCTCTTTAAAAGGTTGGAATGCCCTTATTCAGATGTGCAATCTATAATCTGAGAAATGTAATATTTCACCTCTCCTTTATCATTACGCAAGGCGGTAGCCCCTAAAACAGCGGCTAAAATACTACCATCCTTGCGGAAGTATCTTTTCTTAATCTGGTAATTATTAATAGCGCCACTTTCCAGCTTCTTCAATAAATCGAGGTCGATTTCTAAATCATCAGGATGCGTAATCTCTTGGAAAGTCTTCTGTTTTAATTCCTCGGAACTATAATCGAGCATTTTACAAATACGCTCATTTACCTGCAACCATTCCCCGTTCTTACCAATAATTGCCATACCTATGGCCCCATTGGTGAAATTAGCCTCAAAAGCTTGCTGCGATAATTTTAATCGCTTTTCCGTTTCCTTGCGTTTCGTAATATCCTCGGTGTACATAATAATGCCACCGATGCTTTGGTTCTCATCAAACCAAGGACGAATTTCCCAGCGAATCCATTGCTCACGACCATCGGCTCTTAAAAACAAATCCTCATCGCAGAGTTTGTTTTTAGCAAAGCTTTTGAACGCTCTTCATAGTGTTAAAAAAGCTATTTTTGGTGTGATGATATTAATTGTCGTAGCGGGATTATACTTGATAGGAGAGTTAGGGTTTAAAACTTCAAGCGATATTTTCTTTCCTAAAAATAGCGACCTATATCAGACTCATGAAGACCTAAAAGAAGACTTTTATTCACTTATGGTATTAGACGTATTAATTAAGCCAGCTACCAATCCTGTGAATATTAAAGATTTCAAATGGGATAAAACGGCTCTGCCCAAAGAGATTTTTATTCTCTCTAAAAAGATAGAGCGGCTTGCAAAAGTTGAAAGAGTCACATCTCTCGGCAGTATCATGGATTATTTCTTGGCCAGAGGTGAAAAAGTCTCCAATCTCTCTAATTTAAATTTTAAAAACTCTTATATGAGTGGTGATTATCAATTAATGAAGATCTGGTTTAAAAATGCGGATGATGCACTGGAGAGTTATCCAGCGATTCAAAAGATGTTTACTGAACATCAGCGTGAAATTGATTTCGAGTTTTCTTCTCCAGTTTTACTGAAT
>CATMQD010000162.1 GCA_950073045.1 uncultured Flavobacteriales bacterium
TTTTAATAATAAAGCTTCCGAAACCTCTTAGGTACACATTATCACCTGATTCCAAGCTGTTTCTAACCTCCTTCATGAAAGACTCAACAACTGCCTGTACGTCAGACTTTTCCATGCCGGTCTTGTCAGTAATTCGGTTTACGATGTCAGCTTTAGTCATTTGAATATCAATTATGTGTTAAAACTCTAATTTTGAGGGCTGCAAATATATGAGGAAAAATCTTAATGAAGATCAACCTTTTAGGAATTATTTTATACGCTAAATAGCTCAAATACAAATATTTTGGATTGGTCCTTACTTCAAACGAAACTTCGCGATTGGTATTTTCAACACCAACGTGATCTGCCATGGCGAAAAACGCGCGATGCCTATTCCATTTGGCTGAGTGAAATTATCCTCCAACAAACAAGAGTTGAGCAAGGCCTTCCATATTATATACGCTTTCTCGAAAAATATCCGACCGTTAGCGATTTAGCAAAGGCCCCCCAAGATGAAGTATTAAGAACTTGGGAAGGATTAGGCTATTATAGTCGGGCTCGCAATCTCCAATCCGCAGCACAAACAATTGTTGCTGACTATAATGGTGAGTTTCCAAAAAACTATACAGATATAAGGAGTTTAAAAGGAGTGGGGGACTATACCGCAGCGGCCATCGCTTCTTTTGCGCAAGATTTACCTTATGCCGTTGTAGATGGGAATGTAAATCGGGTTCTTAGTAGGCTTTTAGCGGAGGATACTCCAATTAATACTACTAAAGGAAAAAAGCGTTTCCAGACCCTGGCGGATGAGTTCTTAGATCGGGATGATCCATCGACCCACAACCAGGCGATTATGGAGCTGGGGGCTTTACAGTGTACTCCTAAAAATCCAGATTGTAAACTTTGTCCGCTACAAGAGGCCTGCAAAGCAAGAGCTCAAAATCGAATTACAGACTTTCCGGTAAAAGAGCGTAAGAAATACGACCGCCGTCGCTACCTTAATTATTGGTACTTTAAATATGACTCCAAAACAATCCTCGAAAAAAGAGAATCTGGAATATGGAAAGGGCTTTATCAATTTCCTCTTCACGAAAGTGAGAAAGCCTTGAACCAGCAGGAAGGCGAGTCCTTAATTGCAGAATTTTTCGACCTTGAAGTTCTTCAAAGTCCAAGGCCTTATCACTTGCCCAAGCATAAACTTAGCCACCAGAGTTTGTACATCACCGTTTGGGAAATTTTTTCGGAAGACGGCCCTAGAAAGACTTTTAGCAATTCATCAAAATGGGTTCCCCTTAAAGAATTGAAAGACTTTGCACTTCCGCGTCCATTGCGGAAGTTCCTCGATGAAAATCAACTAACTTTGCCGCTTGATTAGTGCAGGTGATTCCTATATTTGTTAGTCACCGAAATTGAAAATATTTATGGCCAACGGAAGTTTAAATAAGGTGATCTTAATCGGAAATTTAGGAGCAGACCCCGAAGTTAAGCACTTCGAGAATGGTGGCTCTTTAGCACGATTTCCGATTGCGACCTCCGAATCATATACCAATCGAAATGGCGAGCAAGTAACCCAAACCGAATGGCATAATATTATTGTTCGTGGTGGCCTGGTAGATGTGGTTTCTAAATACCTCCATAAAGGAGATAAGGTTTATGTAGAAGGCCGAATCCGCACCCGTAGCTGGCAAGATCAAAGCACTAAGGAAACTCGATATACGACCGAAATCATGACTGATAACTTCATGATGTTAGGTGGTAAACCTAGTGGAGGAAATGCTGGTCAAAATATGGGTAATGAGCAAAGGCCTGCCGCATCTAATAGCGACACTTCATCAGCTGGAAGCTTTGAGACTTCTGGAAATGAGCAGGAAGATGACCTGCCATTTTAAGTATTAACCAAAACACTGCAATTGGACCCTGAGCCTTCGAGTTTTTTAGTTCTTAGCGATATCCTTCAACCTTTTAGTCTGGAACTGATTTTTTCATTAGTTCTGCTTGTTCTCCTGCTTTTTGCTTCCGCACTTATCAGTGGTTCCGAAGTAGCCTTTTTCTCTATTACCCCTCGCGATTTAGAGGAGCTTAAAGAAAAAGGCCAAGGCCGACTTGATACGCTTGTAGATCTTCTCGATCACCCTAAAACCTTATTAGCGACTATTCTTATCGCCAATAACTTTATAAATGTAGGAGTAGTAATCCTGTCCTCCTACATAAGTGAAGAGATTTTTGATTTTACCGACTTAAGTCCATCTTGGCTTGCCATAGCCATTCCAATTGCCAGTGTAACCTTCTTAATTCTCCTCTTTGGTGAAGTACTGCCAAAAGTTTATGCTACTAAAAATGCACGAGGCTTTAGTTTGTGGATGTGTGCCCCAATGATCGTACTACGTAGAATATTTAAACCTCTAAGTGTCGTATTGGTAAAGTCTACCGGCTTTTTTGAGAAAAGATTACAGAAGCGTTCAGAGGCCCTTTCGGTAGATGATTTGAGTCAAGCACTGGAAATTACCAGTAATGAAGAAAGCCCACAGGAGGAACAGAAGATCCTCGAAGGGATTGTGAAGTTTGGCTCTACCAATGTAAAGCAGATTATGAAGCCACGAATGGACGTGGTGACCATAGATCGCGAAAAGGAATACCGCGAAGTGCTACAGATAATATTGGATAGCGGCTATTCTCGCTTACCCGTGTACCGCGATAATTTTGATACCGTAGAAGGTGTTTTATACATTAAAGATTTACTGCCGCATATCGATTCGCCAGATGATTACGATTGGTTGCAGTTAATCCGTGAGCCCTTCTTTGTACCTGAGAATAAGAAAATTGATGACCTCCTTCGAGAGTTTCAGGATAAAAAAATTCACCTAGCTATCGTTGTTGACGAGTATGGTGGTACCTCTGGAATTGTGAGCTTAGAGGATATCATCGAAGAAATCGTTGGGGAGATTAGCGATGAATTTGACGACGAAGAATTGTACTATTCTAAACTGGATGATCGCAATTACGTGTTCGAAGCCAAAATTCACCTTACCGATTTCTTCCGAGTGGTGGAGGCGGAAGAAAGTGATTTCGAAGAATATCTTGATGAGGTAGAAACCTTGGCGGGCTTTCTTTTAGAAGTGGCTGGTAAATTCCCTGAAAAAAGCGAGGAGTTTGATTTTAAGAAATATCGCTTTAAAGTGGAAAGTTTGGAAGGGCGCAGAATGAAACGCATTAAAGTAAGTATTCTAGATACGGAGAACCATGAAGAATCTTAGATACCTTTTACTAATATTAGTCTTTTCTTGCGGCTGCGATCCTGATTATAGTCCGAAGCCATTTGGCTATTTCCGTATTGATACCCCAGAAAAGGAGTACCAAAGGCTCAGTGAAAACTGCCCTTATAGCTTCGAGTATAATACTTCTGCCAAGCTCAAGTCTAAAAACAATTGCTGGTTCGATATCCGATACCCCGACTTAAAAGCTACCCTTCAGCTTACTTATCGAGAAGTAAGCGAAAACAATTTAGATACTTTGTTGCAGGAAGGTCATGATTTGGCTTACAACCATACCGTAAGAGCAGATGGTATTGACGAAAGGCTTTTCCAAAACAAGGAGAGCAAGGTCTACGGTTTAATGTATAGCCTTAAAGGTGATGTGGCTACTAGTTTGCAATTTTACATGACGGATAGCACCAATCATTTTCTTCGTGGCGTGCTTTATTATTATGCTTCTCCAAACGCAGATTCATTGCAGCCTGCGAATCAATTTATGGAAGGCGAATTGGTGCACTTGATCGAAACCTTAAAATGGGAGATCTAGTAAGCATTTCCGAATTTAACAATGCCACCGAGGCGCATATATTAAAAGGCCGCCTTGAGGCTGAAGGAATACCTTGCTATTTAACCAATGAAAATCTAAATACTCTGATGTCGGGCATCAGCTTTGCTAGAATCCGACTACAGGTTCCTTTGGAAGAGAGTATAAGGGCGGTGGATATTCTTTTCGAAAATCCCGACGGACCACCAATCAACTTATAGGAATCACCCTCCTTTCACCGTGAAGGTATAGCTTTATTAAAGCATGTCCCTGCAAAGCAAAAAGTACCGAGCCTAACAGTAAGTGTAATGGCTGAGCAAAGTATGGGAGGTCGAAATAGGCTAGAATTATTCCCGCTAAAAGCTCTAAGCCCAATACCAACATAATTGGGTTCCATTGCCAAAATCCTAATTTATAGATGCGATTTTGCCGCCATAGCCAAATATTTAGGGCCAGCATCAAAATGGAAAAACTGCGGTGGATATAAAACACGATATCCATATTATCCATCCATTGGTCGCGAGCAAAACCAGCTTGTTGCAAAGTATCTACCGTTTCACGAACCTGGGTGCCCAGTCCAATTTGAATAAGAGTAGCAATTACCGCAATGCCACTTAATAGTTTGAATTTGGGACTATAGGCCAAGTTTTTGGCTTGTTCTTTTTCTAATAAGGCATTAAATACGAGAAGTATAGCCACAATTAGTAAAGCGCCAATCATGTGGATGGTAATGCTTCCCGGAATTAAGTTTCCATCTACCACCAATTTACCAAGCCAGGCTTCGAAGCCAAGCATAAATAGTCCGGCTCCAGAAAGTACGAAATAGCGCCAGTTTTTACGGATTAAGAAAAGGCTGAGGAAAAACATGGCCAACATAGGGAGGCCAGAAACTGCACCAATTAAGCGATTGATGTATTCGATCCAAGTATGCACTGGATTAAATAGGGCATAATCGTGCTTGGTATATTTCGTCCAATTGCTTGGATTATAAGCATTGGAAGAAGTGAAGCCCTCATTGGCATAATAGAGGGCTTCATCCTTTATAATAATTTGCTTTTTGTTGAAAGCGGTATTGGGCTTCCAGTCTAATTGTGCTCTTTCGGTAGGTGGGATTAGGTGACCAAAACATTTGGGCCAATCCGGGCATCCCATTCCGCTTCCGCTCATTCGTACTACCGAGCCAGCGATAATTACTAAGAATATCAGTACAATCTCTATTCTGGAGAGAATAATCAACCACTTTTTCATGCGGCAAATTTAGGGTACAGACACCTATAGAAGCATTCCAAAAAAGATCTTTGGCTATTTACGGATCATAATTTTATCTCGGTAAATTTCGCCTTCACTATCCCGAGATTCAATCCAGTAAATAGCATTATCTAAAAAGCTTAAATCCAAATTGTGCTGATCGCCAGAGAAGGATCTAACTTTTTGACCACGTAAATCATAAATCGAAACTTGCTTCCACTCTTTTGACTTAGTCAATTGAATGTTGCCATTACTGGGATTAGGGTAGAATAATGCTTCTGCTAGGCTTTCTTCTTCTAAGCCAATACCATTACTATTAAAGAAGTACTTGTGCATATCTGTAGGGAAAAACTGATTGGCGCGGTTATAACCACCGAAGAAGTATAAAGTATCGCCAATAACAAATGAACCAGGTGCCCATCGGCTAAAGCCGGGATGTGGGTCTAATTGAGTCCAAGTATCCGTGCTAGATTCATATTGCCACATTTCACCAGTACTCATAAAACTGTGGTTATCGCCATCGCCACTTAAAACATAGCCATAGCCATTATGGTCGAACTGAGTTCCAGCAACTCGGGCTTCGCCGGGAAAAGAGTTCATAGACTGCCAATTGTTATTTACCGTGTCGAAACGATACCAGTCACCGAAAATGAAATTTCCACCATGTCCCATGCCTGCATAAACTTCACCATTGGTGGCGAACATGAAAGGGTGATGTCGTGCTGGTCCTGGAATGTCGGGTAGTTGGCTCCAGCTATCACTAGCAATGTCGTACACCCAAAAGTCTTTTAGGTCACCAGTATTATCATTTCCTAAACCCACATAAATTTTGCCATTGGCAGCCATTAAAGCTGGGTGCCGGCGACCTACGCAACCGCAGTCTGCTAATTGGGTCCACTGATTAGTAGCGGTATCAAAACGCCAAAAGTCATCGTGAAACTGACCGCTACCTGCTCCAAAACCAAGGTATCCAGAACCTTGGTATTCTAGTCCAATGGCGAAGCTGCGCACTCCACCTGGAAATTCACTCATGGTTGCCCAAGAATCAGTTTTCGGGTTATATCGATATACTTCGTCGGTCTCAGCTCCAAAGCTGCTGGTACCAGTTACGGAATAGCCGTAATCGCCAATAGCAAAAGTTACTGGGTGATGCACGCCACCAGGGATGCCGTTAAGGCCAATCTAGGTCTGACTTTGACCAAAGGCAGAAAAGCTTAATGCTAAGGAAAATAGGGTAATGAATTTCTTTATGTTCTTCATTTTAATTCTACATTCTAACGGGAAGAATGCTTCAAAGTTTAAACAAGTATAGGGAATACTCTTGTGCATTATTGACAAATGCCTAATATGAGCAGAATTCAAATAAATTTGCCCAGCAAAAATCTACTGACCAATGCTTCAAAGTCCACTAAACAAACTCGTGTTTATTATAGCCTTAGCCCTAGTGCTGCCCTTGCTTTTTATGCAGGGTATGTTTATGGATGGCTTGATGTACGCCGCTGTAAGTAAAAATCTCGCTCAAGGAATTGGAACTTTTTGGCAACCCTTTTATGGCGATGATTATTTTGGCTTGCCGGGTTTTTACGAAAATCCACCTTTAGGGATTTTCAATTTGGCCCTATTCTTTAAAGTCTTTGGTACCGATTTTTGGGTAGAGCGTTTCTTTATTCTTTGCCAATATTTACTAACGATTTATGGAATATGGCTCAATCTGAAGATTGTAATTCCGAAAGCAGCCAAGAATGTTTTCTGGTTTAGCCTTTTGTCATGGGCTTTAATACCAACTGTTTTCTGGACTTTCCGTCAGAATATGATGGAGGTGCAAATGCTTCCGCTTTTACTATTTAGTAATTGGTTTATGCTCAGATCCCTAAAAGAAGGGAAATCATTTGCCTTTAACCTTATATTTTTTTCGGCGCTTACCCTAGGTTCCTTCTTGGTTAAAGGGGTAGTTGGTGCCTTTTTAATTGGAGCGCCTTTTGCTTATTTTTTAGCCGTGGATCGCAGTTGGAGATCCATCTATTTTGGACTAGCCAATATTTTAGTTTTAGTCTTAACTGGGTTCCTGCTCTACCAAAAACAGACGGTTCAGGACTTCTTCTACTATTACCTTGAAGTACGAACCGCCGCTAGAATTAAGCACATACCAACCGTGGGAAGCCGCTTTTGGATTTTGGGAGAATTTGCTCAGCAAATGATATTGCCCCTAATCTTAATGGCTATTGTTTACTTCAGTCGGATTAAAGATAATACCGCTGCCGAGCTCAAGTCTACCCGTAATTGGGTGATCTTTTTCTTACTCTTGGGCATCGGAGGTTCCTTCCCTTTAATGATTACTAAAGTGCAGCGACCTTTTTATTTAATGACCAGTTTTCCCTTCTATATACTAGCAGCTAGCCTTTTAATTGAACCTAAAATAAGGAGTGTAGGGATCAAGGTAAATGCTTGGAAAAGATCTCAGCTGGTGATCAATAGCTTGGCTGGGCTTTTGCTAATTACGGTTTTAGCCCTGACTATCAATAACTGGGGAGCTTACCGTCGTGATGAGCAATTACAAAAGGACCTCGCTACATTAATGACCGATTTGGGGGAGCCTGAAAAGATTTATGTAGAAGGCGAATTATTGCAACATTGGTCCTTAAAAGCTTATGCTGTTCGCAATGAAGACTTGGACCTATTGCATTTCCCGAATTTCAAAGCTGAGAAATCACCTTATGTGATTAGCAAGAAGCTACCGGAAACTGAGACTAAGTTTAAAGAGTATAAGTCCTACCAGTCTTTTAAATTATATCGATTAGAGTAGATAGATTTTCCGACTGCGGAAGCTTCCATCACTAAGCTCAAATCGGAAGATGATGAGTCCTTCTTGTGGATGAAACTCGAGTTCATTCTCTATTATACTTTCCATTTCTGTGAGCTCTGCTTCTATTAGCTTTCGC
>CATMQD010000163.1 GCA_950073045.1 uncultured Flavobacteriales bacterium
ATGCCAAAGAAATGTTTGCGCATTTAGATAGCTCTTCAGAAATAGAGAATATCCCAGGCACCTTAAACTCCCTCAATAAATTATTAGATCCAGACATTGTAGTGATGGATTTCTTTCAAGTTCAGGACCAGGCACATGCTCGTTTTGACGCGACCGAAAGAGCCTATGAATACCACATTCAGCGTAAGCGTAGTCCTTTTAAAAGGGATTTAGCGGCAGCAATATATTATCCACTAAACTTAGATTTAATGCAGGAGGCGGCTAGCCTTTTGATTTTTAAAGGAGATTTTAGCTCATTTTCTAAATCTAAAACCCAAACCAAGACCAATATTTGCGAGCTTCGCGAGGCTTATTGGGAGGTGAAAGATGAGCTTTGGATTTTCCACGTTAAGGCCGATCGTTTTTTAAGGAATATGGTTCGTGCCATTGTTGGAAGCCTCCTAGAAGTGGGAAGAGGAAGAATGAGCCTCGAGGAATTTGAATTGATGATTAAAGCTAAAGACCGCAAACTGGCTGGTGAGTCGGTGCCGGCTGAAGGACTTTATTTAACCCAGGTGAAATACCCTGATACAATATTTATAAATGGCTGATAGCGTTAGTGGTAAAGCTTTCGATCTTAAGCTTCTTAAGAAGATCCTGCGGTATATTAAACCTTATCGCCACCTGTTCTTTGGGTCCTTTTTTTTAACGGTATTGCTCAGTGGACTTTCTACCGCTCGTCCGCTGTTAATTCAATATCTGATCGATAACTTTATAAGCAATGGAGATTTACAGGGCCTAACTAATTACGCTTTAATACTTACTGGTTTACTAATCCTTGAGGCTTTAGTGCAGTTCTTTTTTATTTATGGTGCAAATTACTTGGGACAAAGCATCATTCGCGATTTAAGGGTGCAGCTCTATGAGCATATCCTTTCCTTTAAGCTTAAATACTTCGATCAAACACCAATTGGAACCCTGGTAACCCGAGCGGTATCCGATATTGAAACCATCGCCGATATCTTCGCGCAAGGCATTTTAGTAATCTTTGGCGACCTCCTGAAAATCACGGTAATGGTTTGCGCAATGTTCTATTTCTTCGATTATCGGATGGTGCTGATTGCTCTTTCTGTGGTGCCGGTTCTTTATTACGCCACCCGACTTTTTCAATTAAAGATTAAATCCGCCTTCCAAGAAGTTCGTACGCAAGTAGCAGAGTTAAATGCCTTTGTGCAAGAGCATATTAGCGGGATGAATGTGGTGCAAATATTCAATCGCGAGAAAGCAGAAATGGAACATTTCCAAGAAATAAATGCTAAGCATCGTGATGCTAATATTCGATCAATTTGGTATTTCTCGATTTTCTTGCCGGTAATTGAAATTATGAGCGCCATTAGTATTGGCCTAGTGGTTTGGTATGGTGGCTTTCAGGCAGCTGGATTAAATGAGAAAATAAGTTTACAGCTTTGGTTGCATGATACCATGTCCTGGCAAGATGATAGTTTAATTCGAGAGATCACTTTAGGGGAAATTACCGCGATTATCATTTTCATCAATATGCTCTTTAGACCCTTACGGCAATTAGCAGATCGATTTAATACCCTGCAAATGGGTATGGTAGCTAGTGAAAGAGTATTTAAAATATTAGAAACAAAAGATCGCATTGAAGATAAAGGTGAAGTTGAGCTTTCGGATGTGAAGGGAGAGATCGAGTTCCGAAATGTGAACTTCGGTTATAAAGAAGGGGAGCCAATTATTAAGGATCTAAGTTTTAAAGCTGAGCCAGGTAAAATGCTGGCCATAGTGGGAGCAACAGGTGCTGGAAAATCAACCTTAATTAATCTCCTTGGACGTTTTTATGAAATTTGGTCAGGAGAAATTTTACTAGACGGCCAAAACATCCAAAAAGTAAAGCTTAGTAATCTAAGAGAGCATTTGGCAGTTGTACTGCAAGATGTATTCTTGTTTAGCGATAGCATCCGTAACAATATCACACTTAATAAAGATGTGTCTCATGAGGAAGTGGCAGAAGCGGCTGCTTTTATCGGCGTAAGCGATTTTATCGAAACCTTACCCGACCAATATGATTACGATGTGCAAGAACGAGGTAATATGCTTTCCGTAGGTCAGCGACAGCTTTTATCGTTTTTGCGGGCTTATGTATCCGATCCTTCAGTTTTAATTTTAGATGAGGCCACGAGTTCGATAGATACCCAAAGTGAAGCCTTAATTCAAAAGGCCATTGAAAAGATTACCAAAGGTAGAACCTCGGTGGTAATTGCTCACCGATTGGCGACCATTAAAGCAGCAGATAAAATATTGGTGATGGACAAAGGTCGGGTGGTAGAAGAAGGAAAGCATGAGGAGCTTTTAGCTATGGATGGCTATTATACGCGCTTGTATCAAATGCAATTCCGTTCCGAAGAATCGGAGGAAGCCTAATAGTTTTATGCAGAAAGAGAAAAACATAAATTCAGTACTTAATGCTGCCTTTTGGTTTCATCTTTTTATAACCGCATTAGCTTGGATAGGGCCTTTTCTCTTTTCGTGGTATTGGATGATTAGTGCCTATGGAATCGTGATTCTTCAGTTTATGGTCTTCGGCCGTTGTTTATTAAACAAAAGTCACGGACTGAAAGACGAGAACAGTGCTACCTTTTATTCCGTAGTGTTTGAATTACTGGAAATTAAGCACAATCCTTCTCGTTTGAAGTATTGGGTGCGAAATTGGTTTTATCCCTTTTTGGCGGTGTTTACCTTGGTTTTGCAGATCCTCTTCAAATGGGAACCTCTTCTTTTTTAAAAGCTTAAAATTGCCATTAAGCTCGATATAGCAATAAAGGCCCAAAGAATTATTCCTAAAAGTAGAGCTTGCCAACCTGCGGCCTTTATCTTTTCGATAGATAATCCGGCTCCCACTAAAAACAGGGTAGCTGTTAAAACCCGCTTTGCGGCGTAGCTAATACCATTACTTAGATTTTCGGGTAAACCGATAAAGCTGTTGAGCAACATTGCGGCAATAAAAAGGAAAATAAAATAGGGCCATTTTATTTTTCCACCTTTTCCAAAGAATAGGGCGGTTAATAAGGAGAGTGGTATAATCCATAGAGCTCGAGCAAGTTTTACGGTAGTAGCTATCTCTAAAGCCTCTTCACCATAAGCGGTAGCCGCACCTACCACAGAACTGGTATCATGTATGGCAATTGCAGCCCAGGTGCCGAATTGGGCCTGAGAAAGCTCGAGCCAGTGTCCGATGCTGGGGAAGATTAAAAGCGCAATGGAGTTTAATAGAAAGACCGTACCAAGGGCCATGCTGATATCTCTTTCTTCCGCTTTAATGATGGGAGAAATAGCCGCAATTGCGCTGCCGCCACAAATTGCAGTACCACTAGATAAAAGATAGCTGCTCTTCGGGTTTAATTTTAATAGCTTGCCAATTAACCATCCTAAAATTAAAGTACTAGCAATACCAACTATTGTAAGTATAAATCCCTCTTTACTACTATTAAGAGCCTGAGTGGCATTAATTCCAAAGCCCAGGCCTACTACAGCCGATTTTAAGGACCAATTTATAGCACTTTTATTATGAGCAGGATAGGGATGTTTAAAAGCTAATTGGAACAGAAAGCCCATCACCATGGCCATGGGAGGATTAATCCAAGGGCTAAGACTAAGCAGAATAAGTATGAAAAATAGCGGCTTGCTGATGGAGTTTTTCAAAATATGAATTTGCCGCAAAGGTAAGGGCAGGAAGCTCAGCAATAAAGTGACACATATTCCTCATCGGAAATTGCGTTTAATGCCAAAACCTAAGGAAGCGATTAAATCTACCTGTTTATTGCTTCGGGCTATTAATCCATCTAGATCATCGTTAAAATTGGTGTGAACGGTTAGAAATAACTCTACCGACCATTTTAAATGATTATGAAAGGCTAAACCGGCTTGCCATTCGAAATAGGCTAAGAAATGAGTTTTACTTTTATACCTTAAATGCTGAGGAAGGTTAACCATCAAATTAGCCTTGGTGGAGAGTAAATCTAGGCCGGTATTGATTCCAAAGAAGGGATTAAGTGTTGGCGACGAACGATTACTTTTTGTATAGGAACGAATCCCAAAACCGAAACTGCTTAAAGCAGAGCTTCCAGCAAAGTAAGAAAAGCTACTATCGCCGATGTCACTGCGATCTAAATTACCCTGGAAGTAGGCGAACTTAATATCTAAATAGCTCCGCTCTTGGTAAATACTTTGACTGTAGCGCCAAGCGGTTTGCAAGCCAACGTCATCGCTTATTAAGCCTTCTCCGCTTGTTTCTCCGTGAATAATTCCTGCTCCAATTTGACAGGAGAGACTTCGTTTTTGAGCAATACTTTGGAAGCAGATTAAACAGAATAGTACCAAGTTAGGAAGGTAGTATTTATCGGGCATAACACGCTGTAGATTGGGCCCGAAAGTAGTTGCCGTGAAATTCCACTATTGTAGAAAAAACATTGAATTTCCGTAGCTAAAAAAAAGGTACTTGTAGCTATGGTTCTACAAGCCTGCAGGTGCTTATCTAAGGAAGTCGAAAGCTCAAGCCAAGTCCAATGCGACCCATTATGTCGAAGCCGGCACCAGACCCTATAATACCATCTATTTCATCAGTTAGAGTAGTTCTTCCACCTCCATAAACATCTACCGAAAGGCTAGGGTTTACCCGAATTTTTAATCCGATTAGTCCTTCGTAATAAGGTAAAAAACTATTGCCTTCGTGCAAATTATAGGAGTCAGGCAAGTTTACTGCATGGGCAGTAGAATTAGATTGCCAGGCCGCTCCAACGTAACCCGACATGTAGAAACGGTAGGGGTGATACATGTTGGGTAGACTGTGTTTTAAAAAAGGGAAATACACTAAACCAGCTCCTAAACTCGAATGGCGTGAACTTCCCTTGTAGTATTGCAGCGTTTTACTGTAAGGCGCTACATAGTCAATAGAAGAGTATATAAAAGTTCCCGCTAAGCTGAAACAGAATCGATCTCCGGCCAGGGGCATATTATAATTGAAACTCAGGCCATACCCCACATCATCACTTATCATTCCATCACCCATAGCTTCCCCTTGAATTATCATAGCCGAAAAATGAATGCTTAAGTCCTTTCGCTGGGCTGATAAAAGGGTACTACAGAGTAGAATTATCCAAAGAATACCAAGGCGGGGGTTCATGGTGTTTGATTGGTGTAATGGCTTAAGTTATTGAATATAAGCTTAAGTCAATAATTTTAAGCCATGTTTTTATTTCGTTCCCTAAAACCTTAGGGTGAAAATATACTACAGTCGCTTAGACACTCCGATGCGAACAATACCCATAATATCTGGTGCAGCCGTGGTTCCGAGCAAACCATCAACATCGTCGGAGAAGGTAGATCTAAAGCCAATTACCGCATTGAAACTCCAATGTGGATTAATGCGAATTTTTGCTCCTGCACCAAATTCGGCAATGGGTAAGATTAGGCTTCCATTTACATTTGGGAAACTGAAATTCGGACTCAGTTCTAAATTATTAGATTGATAGGCCAAGCCAGCAATTACAAATAAATAGGGGCGAAAAGGGCGATAAAGGTTCGCCATATTATGATTATTACCTAAGTAGATATTTAATCCACCACTGGCGGAGAAGTGGTTTATGCTGCCCTTCATTACTGATATATTCGCAGGATCCTCATCTGCGATGTAATCTATATTCATCCAAACATAATCGAATTTTAAGGCAAATTCATAACGCGGATTTGCGAATGGGAAATCATATCCCAGACCAAGGCCCAAGCCGATATCATCGCTTAATATAGCTCCTCCAGAAGCTTCTCCTTGAACAACCATCGCATTGAGGTTGTAATTCACCGTGTTTTGGGCGCTAACTAAAGTAGCGAGACTCAAAAATCCAAGGAGGAAAAATACTCTCCAATTTACCATAATTCACTTTTAATCCCCTTCCCGAAGCAAAACTAAAAGAATAGTAATTGTAATAAGGCCTACTCACAATGAATCTAAAAAAAAGGGGGAAAAGCCTAGCAGGCCCATAGGTTATAAGCTGCTAAACAAGGGGGTTTTTACTTATTGGTCGCTCTTACTAGATTGGTTCATTTCGGCTACCTTATTACCAACGGCAAAAGAGGAAACCAAGTCGTTGAGCATATTACTTGCCGCATTAGGACTGTTTGGTAGTAATATTAAATTACTATTCGTGCCTTCACTAACGGCATGTAAAGTATCGTAATGCTGAGTGATAACAATAAGAGCAGAAGCTTCCTGAGAGTTAATTCCAACTTGATTAAGGACCTCCACAGACTCTTCTAATCCTTTGGCAATTTCCCGACGTTGATCGGCAATACCTTGACCCTGAAGTCTTTTACTCTCAGCTTCGGCAGTGGCCTTTGCTACAATGCGGATTCGTTCGGCTTCACCTTCATATTCGGCAGCAGTTTTCTGACGTTCCGCTGCATTAATACGATTCATCGCATTTTTAACTTCCACATCCGGATCAATATCCGTTACTAGGGCTTTTATAATGCCATATCCATAGGTGTTCATCGCTTCTTCAAGCTCACGACGAATGGCAATAGCGATATCATCCTTCTTTTCAAATACATCATCCAAGCGAAGTTTTGGAACTTCTGCTCGCACGGTATCAAATACATAGCTTCTTATTTGCTCATGTGGATTATCCAATTTGTAAAAGGCATCATACACGGAATGCTGCAAAACCATAAACTGCACAGAAACCTTCATTTGCACAAATACATCATCCTTAGTTTTAGTCTCCACAATTACGTCTAATTGCTGAATTCTAAGACTTAATCGGCCTGCAACGCGGTCAACCATCGGAATTAAAATGTGTAATCCTGGATTACGAATCGCTATGAACTTTCCGAATCTTTCTACTACTGCAACTTGTTGTTGCTTGACAATGAAGAGCCCGAATATTAAAAAAATGAGGACTGCAACGGTAATAATAATGTATTGTGCCATGGTTTTATTTTGGCCTTGAAGTTAGCAATAAACTGCAGTGGCCCTTATTTCTATACCATGATTTTTTTGGAATTATTGCCACTGATAGAAAGAATAACTCATCCCTAGTTTTACATGAAAGAGCCAATCATTTACGGCGGTATTTCCTTTTAGACCATCCCAAGCATCATTAAAGCCATATTTAAAACCGGTACTAATCTCGTAGCTCCAATGAGAATTGCGGAAAATTCGATAGCCTATTTCGGCTGAGCTGTTAAAGCTAATCCCTAATCCATCGGTATAGTGAATATTATCCTTGGTATTAGCTGTTGCACTTTGATAATCATGAATATATATTGCTGGGCCCAGGTATAATCCAAAAAAGAGGGCCGATTGATTTTTTTCAGGCACATAATCAAGTAGCCAACGATCCCAATAAAAACGCATACCAAACAAGGGGCTGATTAGTAAGGTGTAGGCTTCATAAACTTGGGAGCCATCTGCAGAACTTGCAATCTGAGGCCGATTAAAATCGAGATCAAGCATTCCTGTTATTTGGAAGCGTTCATCGGCAGGAAGCCAATAGGTATAATAGCCATAAAGGTTAATTCCCGGCTCTTCTAAGATTGCGCCAGTAGCGGTGGTTTCACCTCGAAAAAAGGAAGTTCCCGCACCAAAGCCTAGGCTGTTGTACTGAGCATTGAGGCTAAAGGATAGAAGCAGAATCAGGGGGCAAATTATCCTATACATAGCACATGTTTATATTTTTAGCGTTAGAATTGAGCAATTATTATGGAGCAGGATTAATTTGCGGTCTTGGAAAAGTATTATCGAATTTTAGGATTAAAGGCAGATGCCAGTGCAGAACAGGTGAAAAAAGCCTATCGCAAATTAGCTTTGCGTTATCACCCTGATCTTAAAAGCAGATCGGAAGAGCGTCGTGTAGGGAAAGAGTGTAGATCTCG
>CATMQD010000164.1 GCA_950073045.1 uncultured Flavobacteriales bacterium
GTATTAACTGGCTGACCATCTAGTTGAACGGTCCACTGGCGGACAATTTTTTCCTCAATCGGTTTTTCCTCGCGTACCATGGCCGAGATAAAACTGCGATCCTTTCCGGCTCTTAATTGTAAAATTCCCCAGCGAAGATTTTGCAAGCTATCCTGTAGCTCCTCTATTTCGGTGCTGAGTTTGGTATTTAAAACTCCACGTTGATTTGGAAGCCATTCGGGAATACCATATAAAACCTGGATTTGGGCCTTACCACTTAATTGGTTACTCAGGTTTAAATAGCTGTCTGAGCGATCTAAAGTTTTCTGATCTAAGATATCATTAAGCACCACTTTTAATGCAGCAAGTTCATTGCCGAGAATCACGAAATCTTTGTGAATTAAGTAATAGGGTTGATGAAAGGCCTCGAAAGCAAGCCCATAAACTCGAGGGAGTAAATTCATGGCCGACAGCTTACGAATTACATGTCCGCGATATCCTTCAATAAAATTGCTATCGGCCAAACTTTCTAAACTCTGCTCTGCCAATTCGATATCGCGAACATTAAAATAAGCGAAATCATAGGCATGGTTTTGAGCTCTGCCCGCTTGAAAACAACCTAGCTCAGAGTCGATGATCCCACGTAGAAGATCGGGGGCATTGGTCGGTAATTTGCTTAAAATTTCTTGATGCTCTTTTAAGCGATCATCCTTTTCTAAATAGTCTTCAAAGGCTCTTTGGTACTGACCAGCATTACCCACACTAAAATGTAACCAGTAAGCGAGGTTTATGGGGATTAGCTTTTGCGCTTCAACTTGATCGCTGCGTAAGTCAGTGAGACTTTGGGGGAAATAAGCTTCCGATTGTGGATGATTTAAAAGCCCGGTAGCAATTAAGTCGTGCTTCTCACTTTCGATATCCAACAAAAGCCAATCGCCCATTTTAGCGGGAAAGGAAGTTTTTATTTTGCTAATAGAGGCGAGGTAATCCGGCCATTGATCTAGCTTCAGGTAAAAGTTAAGTGGGGCTTTGGTATTTCGGCTATTACGGATGTTTTTTAATCCGTCAAATTCAGCTACTTGGGTGCTGCTGGCTTTTTGCCGTATTGCAGACTCTATGGTAATTCGATCACTAGATACTAAGTAATAGTCTTCACCGCGATGAAGGTAGAAGCCTAGCTCCTCATTTAATGGGAGGTAGTATAATTCCTTTCCAGCATATTCCAGTTTCTTGGCTTGGTTGTAGCGTTTAAATAGCCTTTCGGCTGATTTTTGACTGCTGATAATAATTCCCAGCCAATGATATCGATCGGCACCTGCCAACACATTCGCAAGGTAAATTTCGGAACTTTGCAAGAGGTTTTGTAGGCTATCTTTAGCTTGAGGCTTGCTTAAAAACTGCAAATGATTCTGAAACTTAGCAAGCTCTTCAAAGGCACTAAGGATTTCAAAAACCCTAGACTGGCTTTTCTTTTCTTGCAGTTCTTCCCAATCATTTACCTCGGCGAGCCAAACGGTATTCGCGGGTAATAGCTCTTCAATTTTGGTAGAGCTTTTGGGCTTATCATCGCAAGATGAAAAGATGAAAAATAAGACGAGGAGTAGGAAATGTTTCCGGAACATAAATTCCAAAATTTGCACAAAAATAAGGCTTCTAATCCAGCTTTAGCTTTAGCTGTGGTGGTAATAGCGTAAAGCTCTTACGGTGCCAAGAGCAAGGACCAAATTTTTGAATAGCTTCACGATGGGCCTTGGTAGGGTAACCCTTGTTTTTAGACCATTGATACTGCGGAAACTCTTGATCTATTTTAGCCATAAACTCATCGCGATGGGTTTTAGCCAAAATGGAGGCTGCAGCTATGCTTTTAAAACGGCCATCGCCCTTTATTTCACAGCTATGTTCGAGATCTCCGTACTTTTTAAAGCGATTTCCATCAATCAATAAAAACTCGGGTCTAGTTTTTAATTGATCAATCGCCCGGTGCATAGCTAAGAATGATGCATTAAGGATGTTGATCTCATCGATTTCCTCTGCCGAAACAGAAGCTACGGCCCAGGCCAGGGCTTTTTCTTCAATTACCTGGCGGAGCTCAACCCTTTGCTTTTCCGTTAATTTCTTGGAATCGTCTAAAAGTTTATGCCGAAAGCCGGGCTTTAAAATTACGGCTGCGGCATGCACCGGTCCAGCCAGGCAGCCTCGGCCAGCTTCATCGCATCCCGCTTCTAAAAGACCTTTGTTTTTAAAGTTTTTAAGACGCGCCATCTGCAAAGCACTTTTCAATACTTGTCCACATCGCTTCGGCAGATTGTTGCCAAGAATATTTTTCGCGCTGAATTTGCCCTTTGCTGATTAATTCTTTTCGCACTTCCACTATTTCCATCTGCTGTAAAGCGACTTTAATAGAGTGTGGATCCCGGGAATCTACCAAAAGTGCAGCCTCTCCAGCCACTTCGGGCATGGCGGTGTTATTGGCACAAATTACTGGAGTATTACAAGCCATAGCTTCTAAAATGGGAATTCCAAAGCCTTCAAAGTGAGAAACTAAGCACAGCGCTTGAGCAGAGGCTAAAACCTTCGCAAGTTCAATGTCGTTCAAGCGGCCGGTAAAGTGAATGGCCTTTTGATGGGGATTATTTTGAAAAGCTTTCTCGATTTCTGGTGTCCAACGCATTTTCTCGCCTACAATCACCAATTCATTGTTGCCCCCTTCATCACGGTAGTGGGCAAAGGCTTCCATTAAACCTTCTAGATTTTTGCGGGGATTTAAAGCACCTAAAAAAAGAAAGTAGGAATTTTGATTGGCAAATTCCGAGCGGACCTTTTGCTGGGTCTCGTGGTCTAAAGGTTTAAAATGATCGCCATATCCATTGGGAACCACATCTACTTTTTGGGGCTTTAGTTGATAAGTATGTACTAAATCCTTTTTGCAAAATTGGGAAACGGTAGCTACTCGTATGGCCCTGTTGGCAAACTTGGGATAGAAATAGCGCATATAACTACCAGCTACAATATCTAGGTTTTTAGGTTGATGCTCGTAGTTTAAATCGTGAATTACTGGGAGGTATTTTGTTTTACCCCAAAGAGGAATCATCCCATCGGGGGAGATGAATAAATCTACCTTTTCACGCTTTAGGTAGCGCGGTAAAGTCCACTGAAACCAATAATGCCAAAGCAAGGGATGGCGCGTAGGTGGGAAGAGTACCTTGGTTTTAAGCTGCGGGCTAAATTGAAATTCGGGGTCAAAGGGTCTATCGAAAACGAAGATCCATTCCACTTCAGGATGATCATTCACCAAGCGTTTAAAGATTTCGGCTGTAAACTGACCAATGCCCTCTAAACGATTTTTTAATAAAAGTCGAGTATTTACCGCAATTTTCACCCCGCAAAGATAGAGGGAGGGTTTGATTATCTTCGCCAAGCGCAAAGCTTATGCAAAAGAAATTCGTAGGCAGCTTAGCCCTGCTGCTGTTCGCCAATTTTTTGATCAAGCCGATCTGGATCTTCGGAATCGACCTAAAGGTGCAAAACCTGGTGGAAGGGGATTCCTATGGCCTTTATGCTTCGGTCTTCAGCTTTGTGATTATCTTCAATATTGTTCTGGATATGGGCTTGGCCCACTACAGTAATCGGGAAATTGCCAGTGACCAGAAGGTTTTAGCTCGCCATTTTTCGGAATTGTTCTTTGTGAAGGTAAGCTTGGCTTTTGTTTATTTTATAATTGCCATGCTCCTTGGTTTCTTCCTCGATTATTGGAGCGAGGGATTTACCGTTTTGCTCTGGCTGAGCTTATCGCAGATATTTTCCTCCTTATTATATTTCTTGCGCTCTCATTTTGCTGGTCTACACCTATTTAAGTGGGACACCTTATTTAGTGTACTTGATAAAAGTCTGATGATTCTTTTAGCGGGCTATATCATTTACTTTTCCAATATTCAAATTAGCATTGAGCTTTTTGCAGCATTACAGGCTTTGGCCTATGGCTTAACCGCTGGATTGGCCTTGGTGATAATTTTATGGAAGGTCCCCTATTTTAAACCAAGTTTCGAGTGGCCTAAGTTTAAGTCGCGACTGCATAGCAGCATTCCTTATGCCCTAATGATCTTTCTGATGTCGCTTTATACGCGAGTAGATTCAGTGATGCTACAACAATTGGTGGGAAATACCGAAACGGCGATATACGCTCAGGCTTTTCGTTTATTGGATACTCTTAATCAGCCAGCTTACCTTTTCTCGGTTTTGCTATTGCCCATGTTTGCCACGCTTTTTGCGCGAAAGGATTCGGTTTCAGAATTAGCGAAATTGGCTTTTGTGCTTATTTATGTAATGACCCTCAGTATAAGTTTAGGGGCTTGTTTTGAGGCACCAGCGATAATGGATTACCTCTACATTCGGCATTCGGAAATTAGCAGCACTCTGCTTCAGGTGCTGTTATTTTCTTCGCTAGCCTCAGGAGCCACTTTTGTTTTTGGAACCATGCTTACTGCGCGGGGGAATTTGCGTCAGCTTAATTATATCGCCCTCGGAGGCTTTGCTCTAAATGCTATTATGAATGCCGCTTTAATTCCCTTTTATGGAGCCATGGGCGCTGCAGTTGCTACCATTGGAACCCAGAGTTTAAGCGCCCTTTTGCAATTTCGTTTAAGTTATGCCTGTGCTAAATTAAACTGGCCGCTCAGTTTTTTAGGCCGCTTTTTAGCTTATACGCTTCAGTCAGTTTTAGTGGCTTGGGGCCTAAGTTTGCTAGGCTTTGAATGGTATTACTCTCTTACTTTAATAATTGTTGGAGTAGCCCTTTCGGCCTTAATGTGGAAACTTCTTCCCTGGCGTAATGCAACTGAATTACTGAAGGAGCGTTTAAAGGAGCGAAATAGCGGCTAATATTTCTATTTTTGCCCGCCTAAAAGCTTAATTCATGGAAGGTTCCAAAGCTGATCAGGATCGCGTTTTCGATTCGACCAACTTAATCGTTTATCTCTACAACTGGCGTTTGCCATTGATGATTGTGTCGCTGGTAGCGGGCATTTTAGCCGCTGTTTTTAGTGGCCCATCATTTATCGACCCACTATTCGAATCTACAGTAACGGTATTCCCATCTACCACCAACTCCTTATCTAAGGCCTTGCTACCGCAAAAATTTGCTTCTCGTGGTCAGGATATTTTGGAGTTTGGTAAAGAAGAAGAGGCCGAACAGCTTTTACAGATCCTTAATACCGATGAAATTCGCGATAGCATCATCCAGAAGTACGGCTTGATGGATCACTATAATATCGATCAAAGCGGAAAGTACGCCAAAACCGAACTTTATAAAACCTTCTCCAGTAATATCTCTTTCCGTCGTACGGAGTTTATGAGTGTGGAGATTAATGTTTTGGATACTGATCCAGATACGGCGGCCATGATCGCAAACGATATTGTGAAACTCCTAGATATGGTTAAAAACCGTATCCAGCGAGAGCGCGCTATGCAGGGGCTTAATATTATTGAAGGAGAGTATATGAGCCTGCGTAAGGAGGTGCAAACTTTGGAAGATTCTCTAACTGAACTGCGTTATAAAGGAGTGCATGATTACGAAACGCAGTCCTCCGTATTGAATGAGCAATTAGCAACCGCTATTATTGAAAAGGGTGCAAATTCCCAGGCCGTACGATCCATCGAGCGTAAGCTGGATACGCTAGCTAAATACGGTGGTACTTACGTTTCCTTAAGGGATGACCTTTCGTATATGAAGGAAGAGGTGGTGAAGCTTAAAACCGCCTACGATCAGGCAAAAGTGGATGTATCCCAAAGTTTACCAGCTACCTTCCCGGTGAACAACGCCTATGCGGCAGAGAAGAAGAAATATCCAATTCGTTGGCTGGTGGTGGCCCTAAGTATGTTAGGTGCTTTTACCGCTACGCTAATCTCAATTTTGATTTGGGATACCATCCGCACTTCCCGTAAAAAAGCTTAGGCTTGAACGGAATCCGATTCCATAAGGAAGACCGTCCGGTGTATATCGTTGGACTATTGGTGGCCATGTTCAATGTGGGGCTTATTATTGCTCAGCAGTATTGGGCATTGTTAATACCAGTGGCATTGCTGGTAATCACCATGACTTTCTTGGCATTGGATAAGGTGCTCTACTTTGTAATTTTCAGCACTCCGCTGAGTATCTTTTATCTGCATCCGACTTTAAAAATTGGCTTTACCCTACCCACAGAGCCGCTGCTCTTTGGGATAATGTTGATCTTTTTTGCAAAGGTTTTATATAAGGGAAACTTCGATTTAAAAATCCTTAAGCATCCTTTGTCTATTGCCATCCTGGCCATGATATTCTGGATGTTCGTAACGACTCTTACTTCCCAGCTACCCATGGTGAGTGCCAAATATCTTATCGCTAGAATCTGGTTTGTATCGGTCTTCTTTTATTTAATGACCCAGCTCTTTCATCAGCGTAAGCGTACCTATTTGTTTTTTTGGCTTTATATGATTCCCTTGGCAATGGTGGTTATTTACACTATTACCATTCATGCCCAATGGGGTTTTACCAAAGATGCATCCGTATGGGTGATGTTTCCCTTTTTTAAGGAGCACACTTCCTATGGGGCCGTATTGGCTTTATACATTCCCATAGCTGTGGCTTTCACCTTTGGGATTAAATGGGATTTAAATCGAAAATTTTTAGCCGGCACTATATTAATTATACTGCTTGCAGGTGTAATCCTTTCCTATACCCGCGCCGCTTGGGTGAGTTTGGTGGCGGCAGGTTTTGCTGGCTTTTTAATTTGGATTCGATTAAGGAGAGAGGTCTTCTTTTTAATGGTTGCGGCCTTTATTGGCGCACTGTTCTATTTTCAAGGGGATATCATGCAGCGTTTTGAGAAAAACGACACTACCAGTAGTGATGATTTAAGCGAGCATGTAGAGTCTATTTCCAATATTTCTACCGATGCCTCCAATATGGAGCGTATTAACCGCTGGAAATCGGCTTTTAGGATGTATTCCGAAAGACCGGTTTTTGGTCATGGTCCGGGAACTTATATGTTTTTATATGCCCCATATCAGAAACCGAGTGAGAAAACTATTATCTCTACCAATAATGGGGATATGGGTAATGCCCATAGTGAGTATATCGGTCCATTGGCCGAAAGTGGAACCTTGGGACTGGTTTTGGTTTTAATCTTAGTTTACCTAACCATTCGTACTGGAATGCGCGCTTATTATAAGCAGAGCGATCCGGTGTTAAAGTCCTTAGCCTTAGCGGCTTTAATAGGTTTGATGACCTATTGGACCCATGGTTTCCTCAATAATTTCTTGGACATGGATAAGGCTACATTACCCGTTTGGGGCTTCACTGCCTTCCTGGTTTATTTAGACGTTTACGCCAAGGATTCTTAGTCTACCCAGCTCTTTAGTATAGAGTCATTTATCTTATTTTGCTAATGCGCAAAGCGGTTAAATTAAGTTTGTGTTAAGTAAAATAGCTTGTCAATTAAACTTTTTTTAACACTTTTGGTAGCGGATAACCAATAAATAAAAGCTATGCGAACAACCAAAGCGGCGCTAACACTCTTGTTAGCGCTATGCGTGCAGTTGGGTTTTGCCCAATCGCGCACTGTTAAGGGAACAGTAACGGGGCCCGGGGGGGAACCGATACCGGGAGCTTCGGTAATCGAGAAAGGAACCAAAAATGGTACAGCATCTGATGCTTCCGGAAAATACTCGATCACCGTTTCTGGTCCTAAATCTGTTCTGGTAATTTCTTCACTGGGCTTTGCCTCTCAAGAGCGTGAAGTTGGAACAAGAACTACCATTAACGTTTACCTTAAAGAATCCGATGAGCAATTGGATGAGGTAGTAGTTACTGGTCAGGGTGTGGGAATGAGTCGGAAAAGGATATCAACCACGGTATCTTCGATCGATTCTAAGGAGTTAAAACAATCTCCTGCCATGCAGCTCGATCA
>CATMQD010000165.1 GCA_950073045.1 uncultured Flavobacteriales bacterium
ATACGGCATGTAGCTTTAAGGCGCCCTTGCCAGTGCGGTACTTAGCCCAATCAAACAAGCTTAAGCAAAGTGGGATAATGCTCGCGTCCATCAAAAACACCTTGCGCTTTAAACGACTAGCGTATCGCCTTTGCCGCAGTAATGAAGGTTCAAGCTGGCTTAGTAAATCAAAATACAAGTCCTGGAAAAAATCCGCATTCCGCTTGGCATTCAAGTAGCTTAACGAAGACTTACTGGGAACCTTTGAGATATTGAGGTGATTTTTAGACGATGAAAGGCTACGCAGACCATTTTGGATATCCCGTAAAGAATCTAGATGCCCTAGCTGCATAAAAAGCATACTCACAAAATGGGTCCATGTGCTTATCCCTTTAGCATGCTTATCACTCTGGTGTTGTTTCACCAACTTTTTAAAGCGATCACGGTCAATGCGCTCGAGTAGCTGAGTAAAAAGATTTAGTTTTGACTGGGGCATGATTTTGTGGTTTTGTAAGCACCCCAAAAATGGGGAAAACCTTCATGCCCCTTTTTTATTTATTTTGGACAGGTGTGAATCCTTATTGACTAGACGGCTTTACGATAAAGTCGCATCGAATCTTCATAGTGTCTTTTCCATTATTATAAGTGACTATGCCATAACATTCATTTTACCTATCTCTGTTGGTTTATAGTTTATGATATGGCCATTAACCAAAGAGTCATACTCTAAGGACATAGCGGAATCATTTATGATCACGGCTGCTTTTTTCTGGTCCAAAGGATTAAATTGTCTTACCATAATGGTAGCCCTGAAAGCGTCGCCACTGTCTATTTCAAATCCCTTGTCAGGAAGGACATATGTCACATCATTCCGATTGGCTAAGGCCTGCTCAATGTCTTTTAACCTTTCTTGGATTGACTTTACATCAGTAGAATTCAAGCCTAGCGTCTCCTCTATCCGAATAACAGTATCCCCTAAGTTTTCTTCATTCTTATTTGAGTCACATGCCCAGTTACAAATCAGAACAATGAATACAATTACCCTATTTTTCATTTACCTAGAATTTGATTTTAATTTAAAGAAGTTTTCAGGCTATCTAGACTATCCTTGGGAATTTTCGCTTCGGAGCTCCGTAAGCCCTCAAAAAAATAAGTCCAAACTAACACTACTGTATCAATATCGGCAGAAGGGATTTTATTCATTAGTGGTTTTTTTGAGGTGCTTTAACGACAGGAGAATATTTCTTAAGTAAATCTCTTGAAGCTTTTCCTGATCCTCACTAAATGAGAGAACAATTGAAATTGCATCTGTAACAGCTTTAACCACTGAGATAATTTTTTCGCTAAGTGTACTTAAACCATCCTTGAATTGCCCTTTTTGTCCCCAACTAAGGAAATGGACTCCAAAATGGATCATTCATATCTGCATAGGTACCAAGCTTTAAACCCTCGTTCCAACTTTCAACACCATTGGAACCGTTACCAAAGATATACATTGCATTATCACAATTCGAACATTCCTGAGCACCAACTTGAACCTCTTTTAATTGGCATGGTTATCATCCATCCACTGAGCATAGGCTTCATCGGCATCATAAATAAAAAAGCCTTTTCTATAGATGGCTTCACTTTAAAACAATTTATCTTTACATATTGGAGATCCTTCTTTAAGGATTGACACATGAGAGTTCCCTATTATAATTCGCGAAACCCAGGTATATTATTAGTCAAAAGGGTTATAAACTTATTATCTGCACTATTAATTTCCCAATAAGAAGAGTCAACTAGTTCTATACAGTAATCACAAGTACTCCTCATTTCCTCATCAGATTCATATCGTCTAAGAGTATTAATATCACTTGATCCTATCAACACTAATTCTATAATTTGGTCAATGCTTTCCGCAAGCTTCATTAACTCAGAAAAACTTATAATATAACCATTTTCTGAGCTATTTACTTTCTGTTCTAAGTCTAGAATATCCCCCTCTATTAATCTTCCAGTTGCTTCTAACCATAATAACTTCCAGGAGCACGTATCAGTGTCACCAAGCTGCTTTAAAACATCCAAAAGAGAAATAGACAAAACAATATTTTGATCACCTTCAACTAAAATACTTTTTCTCATCATTTTTATTTTAACGGTTCTGCAACGCCTCTCTTTGGGGTCCCCCCTGTTTTATTTGGAATATATTTATGCTGATGAGGGTTCGTATGATTTTTAGTACGACCATGATCAGTAAAATCAACATCCTTTACAGGTTTACCATTGGCATCAAACTCTCTACCTTGAGTATAGTTACCATTTCTACCTTTTTTTGTACCTATTTGCGTATGTGCGCCAGTAGCTTCTGAATCAGGTAATGGATTACCATGTTTATCACGAGGTAATTTTCTGTTCGGAGCATAACTCCCTTGCCGACCTGACCGCCCCTTTCCTGGTTTTAACTTAAGCTTTTTACCTTTATGAATAAAAAAGGTAAATAACTCCATAGTTTGATAACCCCAATCACCTGCACCTTTTTCTGTTGGGTGAATATCGGGCATATCATCAGGTGTGAAGGATAACAAATCTAATAGAACACGTAACTCACCATCCGCGATAGAATTAACGGTATTGATTAGGGACAAATTAAAATCCTCACCATAAATTACCATGCCCTCATAATAAGTCTTATTTGCAAGACGACTCTGGTAAATGACGGGCTCAGTCGGCACACACTGGCATGTCAAAGTTTTCCTTTTTTGGCTCTTACCTTTTCCTTTATAATACCCGTGAGTAATAATCAATACAGGTGGCAATATATGGTCAGTAGAATTAGATCCACCTAATGCCCACCAGGTTACCACCTTATTATAAGTTGTCTTTACGAAGTTTAGAACACCATCATACCATCGTGCCGATGGTATTGGCCCAATTAAAATGGGTACACCATCGTCAGCACTCCCAGAAACCCCAACCTTTATGTCTAACATCCCTGTCGGATCCTGCCGCATTACCGGGTTATTCTGGATCCGCCCGAGGCGGACAAGCGTCTTTTAGGGACTAATTCAGCTGCGATAGGCTCGCATGGGATCGGGGCTCGTGAAGATGGAGAACTGAGGACTGTAGTACCTTGCTCCCATATAAACCAGCTCGGGAATGGCATCATAGGTACGTGCACTAAACTGGAAGGGGGTGTTAAAACCAGCATTGCCTTGTTGCTGATGCTCGATTAAACTCCGGTAGGCGCATTTCTAATAGAAGGATAAAATAGAATACACAGCTAGCCTTGAATACAAAAACCTAGATGGGCAATGCTGATTATTTACCTAAACTGCTGGAGTCCTGCTATTTCGGTAAAAGTTCTTGTATATAAGCTGGTAAGCTGGATGAAGTATAAACACTATCGAGTGCATATTCGCTCAAAACCTCCCAAGCACCATTTTCCGGTTTCACATATACCCTATACCTAATAGGCTCTTTAACATTATACAAATAAGAATTTGCCGTACAGAAATCACTATCCAAATTCACCGTTAAAGTCGAATCAAATAATCCAAGCTTAGAGTGGTACTTTACTATCTTCATTCTAAGATCTTCTGAATAAGTATCCATCACCAAGGAATCCCCATAATTAATTGCATTATCATGGTAAATAGTATCACCAATTGCGCTAACAATTGTGAAGGTATAGCCCTCATTTTTTCTATTCAAATGGGCTTTCCCAGTATTGTGGGTACTTACAAATAAATACTCTATTTTGTTTTCGGAGTTCCCCACCCTCAGCAAGCGTTCCCTTAATGTATCTTCACCACGAAAATAATGTACTTGATTAACTAATACATCCAATGAGTCATAAACCGTTAGCAAAAAATACTCATCTTGGTTTTTTTCAAACTCTAACCTTCTACCACTACTTTTATCAAGTAATAAGTGAAATTCACTATCACTACTTGACTTAAAAACATAGCCTTTTATTCCGGTATCTTTAGTTTCTGAAAATGACTTGTCACAGCCCGTTATAAACAAAAGAATAATCAATCCTATTAGGATACCGCTAATTCCTTTAATCTGTTTCATTCAAAATATTGTTAACCCTATTCTCCAGTCTTTCTTTCGCCCTTTGATTAGATTTATATATTCGATCATGAATTTGGCCTTTGATTTGACCGTTAGCCGCTTTGTACCCATCAACCGGCTCCGTTCCAAGGCCGTGTCCTTGGAAACTAACATTTTTCAATGTTACTGAAAATTTTGCTTGATGTTGCGGAAGGTTAAAGGCAAAACCCAATATACTATAATTGTAAATAGGCTCGCTCTTGTCATTTAGGACATCAACATTCATCGACATCCCAAAAAGATCTCCTTTTAAAATTAGTGCTATATCCGCTTCGCTTATTTCAGAAGTCAACTTCACCTCTCCGCCAACTGCGACTGCTTTACCTCCGATGACCATATCAAATTTACTATCATTTTTAAATGTAATATTTAAAGCCTGACTATCCCCATTCACCAAAAGTTCTACAGTGATTAAGGGTTTTGATATACCAACCTCTATTTTTTGACCAAAGCCTAAAAATGTCTGCTCAGTTTGAAACTTTGAGCCAATACTGACATCTAAAGCGATTCTTAAGTGTGGTTCATCCTTAAAACTTATAGGATCATTAAACCTAAAGTTAAAACCCTCAGGTATAGACTCTTCTGGCTTTGGCATATATGAGTTCGTCGTCGTAACTTCACTTAGCAAAAAGGGCTCGCTTGGAAGTATAGTCTCCTGATCATCACTTATATATGACCATAAAGTCTCAGACCAATAGTACTTTACTCCATCCTTTTCAATAAAATACCTTTTACCGTTCCATTTTATCTCGTAACCCTCCGCCTTTATTGGCTCCCCCGGAATCCCTTCCTCCAAGACACCACCATCCAACATCCCTGTCGGATCCTGCCGCATAACCGGGTTATTCTGGACATAATTGTAAGGACTAATCCAGCTGCGATATGCTCGCATGGGATCGGGGCTTGTGAAGATGGAGAACTGAGGACTGTAGCACCTTGCTCCCATATAAACCAGCTCGGGAATGGCATCATAGGTACGTGCACTAAACTGGAAGGGAGTGTTAAAACCAGCATTGCCTTGTTGTTGATGCTCGATTAATTCTCCAGTTGGCGCATACCAGAAATACTCATAGGGCATCCCCGCCAAATCAGTGAGGTATTCTACATTTCCTAAACCATCACCATGGTACCAATAAATTTCAGGGAATAAATCGCAGTCGTTTCCTTCTGAATTATCCTCAAGTTGCTCGTTAATGCAATCACAAAACTCCACTTGGAAAGTACTCGGCTGATCGCCCATTCCATAAGTTAACAACAGGTAATTTGGAACATTACCTGTATTCCCCAATCCTTATCACACCCGTCCAAAACGTTTTAGCTTCCCAAAACCCACCACTGGTACTCAGTATGTTACTGTTTGAAAATGGCCATATTTCAAATATACCCCCTAAAGGTCAAAAAAGTGTGGTTTGGGCTGGAGGTTTTTCGGGTTCTTCAAATGGTTTATTAATCCAGTTTTCCAAGGATATTTTAGCATAGAGGTTTAGCCTTAAAAAGGTGATTAGGTTCGAAAGATGCCAGGGGTACTCTGCTTTGTTTTTAAGGTATCTGAGCAGTAGCATAGCGATCATGGCACACCACATCTGAATGCGCACCGCATTAGCCGAGGTTCCAACAAAGCTTTTTACACGAAAGAGTTGTTTGAGTTGCTTAAAGAACACCTCAATGTCCCAACGAGCCTTATAAAGCTCGGCGATAGTATCTGCTGTCCAAGTTAAATTGTTGGTGATAATTTTAAGGTAGGCCTGCCTTTCAGGGTCCCAAACGTGCACTAAACGTAGCTTTTTAGGGTAGGCCTTTTGAGCCTTATCCCCAGTTAGTACAATGTCTTGATCCAGATGTAGGTCTGGGTTTTTGGATTTAACCGGTGAGTCAGCCACAGACTCAAAATGATGGTTGCTTTTTAAGCGTGTTACAAAGAATACCCCCTTGCTGTCCAAATTAAATAACCACTCAAAGTCCACGTAGGCACGATCGACTACCAGCACCGAACCGGAACAAAAGCTTATTGGTTTAGCAGCATTAATATCGGCCATCTTACCGTCGCTCAAGTAGACATAGCTTGGTAAGCCGTTGTCATAGTCTAATACGGCATGTAGCTTTAAGGCGCCCTTGCCAGTGCGGTACTTAGCCCAATCAAATAGGCTGAGACAAAGTGGAATAATGCCTGAGTCCATCAAAAAAACCTTGCGTTTTAAACGGTGGGCATACTGCCTTTGTCGCTTTAACGAAGGTTCAAACTGGCTTAGTAAATCGAAGTATAAATCCTGAAAAAAGTCTGCGTCACGATTTGCATTTAGGTAGCTTAACGAAGACTTACAGGGAGCCTTTGATATATTGAGGTGATTTTTAGAGGATGAACTGCTACGCAGACCGTTTTGGTTATCCCTTAAAAAATCAAGCTGCCCTAGCTGCATAAAAAGCATACTCACAAAGTGGGTCCAAGTGCTTATCCCTTTTGCATGCTTATCCCTTTGGTGTTTTTTCACCAAATTTTAAAGCGATCACGGTCAATGCGCTCGAGTAGCTGCGTAAAAAGATTTAGTCTTAACTGGGGCATGATTTTGTGGTTTTATAAGCACCCAAAAATGGGGAAAACCTTCATGCCCCTCTTTTATTTATTTTGGACAGGTGTAGATTTAGAGTTATGATCGCTATTTTGCGGGTAAGAATGTGCTTCGCTAAAGACAAACAAACCTACGGACATCCATCTCCTTGTTTGTCCAAAGCAAGAGTTTTCCTACGCATAAAGACAAGTTGGCAAACATTAAAACAAAACTCTGAGAATGGGTAAAAGTGACAGACAGTTTGATAGATGGAATACGATAATGAAGTCAACTTGGACTTATCAGGTATTTCATAAATACAATGATGAGCTGAACGAACTGCTTTGGGCTAACAAAGCCGCAATGAAGCAAACCTATTCTAACTTCAAGACTACTGGTGCAAATTGGACTGACCCTGCTTCTGACCATCTAATTTTTGATGTTCCAAAAGGAGAAGAAGTATTTAAAGATTTAAAGGAATGGTCGGACTCTTATAACTCATTTAATAATTGGACAAACCTCAATGCCCTATTGGCTTTAAGTTCAAATTTTGAAACCTATTTAGCCACAGTTGTCACTTTAGCAATTGAATCTGACCCAGGAATTCTGTTCGACTCATCAAAATCTATTGATGGGATCGTTCTTCTAAAAAAAGGAGCTCAAAAAAATATGTTTCACGATTCCGTTATTGAATCAGTAACAAAGGGTGATTGGAACTCCAGAACAAGTGCGTATAAAAAGACTTTTGGAAAAGTACCAGATGGGCTTGAATCAAGAATTGGAGATTTGGAAAAGATTCGAAACTTAAGAAATAAAATAGGCCACGCTTTTGGCAGGGATATAGAAGAATCCAGAAATCACGAAGTAAAAGAAACTTTAGATATGGAAAATCTTTCAGATTCTCAGTTCAAAAAGAAACAGTACTCGATTATGAATGCGGTCAGAGCGATTGACCAGCATCTGTTAGAAAACCACATTGGAGAGTATCAGGCAGTTGCTTTTTATCATCGAATTTATGACGGACTGAGAAAAGACATCCATCAAAGTGAAAGAGCTATAATTCTCAAAAAGCAACTTGGTCAATTTGGAGATATTTCAGGCAAAGAGTTTTGCAAAGGATTAGTTAGTTACTATGAGAACATCTAAAAAAATAAAAACGGTTGCCAATCGAGTAGACGGCCTCAGCCCTAATCATGACTGAGGTGCGCCTCTCACACCACCGTACGTACGGGTCTCGTATA
>CATMQD010000166.1 GCA_950073045.1 uncultured Flavobacteriales bacterium
GGGTACAGGGCCATTTGGTGATCATACCGGCGGTGGCAATTACCTTTATGTAGAGTCTTCTTTTGCCCCCGGCGGCAGTACCGCTTGGGCGGAAACTCCTTATATCGATCTCAGTGCTCTTAATTATCCCGAGCTCCGTTTCTGGTACCAAATGTGGGCACAGAATGGTTCGCAGGGTGATTTGTTCTGGGAAATTGATTCTGGTAATGGCGTGTGGAATAGCATCGGTACTTATAGCGGTACCCAGGGTTTTGCCTGGCAAGAGCAAGTTGATGATATCCGCGATTATGCGGGCAAAACAATTAAGCTGCGTTTTAGAGCCATTAAATCCAATGGCGCTACTGCCCAACAAGGCGATATTTCGATAGATGATCTAAGCATTATCGAAGGGCCGGCTTGTCCAGGTGGCGATTCCTTACAATTAGATGCTCGCAGCTTCAGTAGCTTTGATATTAGCTGGGTTGCGGGTTCTGGTAGCGATTTTAATATTCAATGGCAGCCAGTTTCTGGAGGGGCAAGTACCATGGCTAGCAGTGCTAGTCCTGCTTATACCATTACAGGTTTAAGTGCATCCACTGGATATGTAGTTTGTGTGCGCGATAGCTGTGGACCAGGCCAAGTAGCCAACTGGATTTGCGATACCTTTTATACTTTATGTGCACCAACAGCATTGCCCTTCAGTGAAAACTTTGATGGTGCTAATTGGCAAACCGGAGCAGGGGCATTAAATGCTGGCAATACCATTGATAATTGTTGGGACAGACCCAATGAGGATAATCCCCATTTTGGAACAGGCAATGGCGCCACGGCTTCTGTTAACACTGGTCCAGATAGCGATGTAAGCGGTAGTGGCAATTACCTCTACACCGAGTATTCGGCCACCAATGAGCCTTTTGGGGAAATATACAGTCCTTATATCGTCATCAGCAGCAGCTTTAGCAATCCCGAATTGAGTTTCGCCTATCACCTTTTAGGTGGCCAGGTAGATAGTTTATCGGTTTGGGTAGAGCGAAATGGCACATTAAGTCATCTTTGGTCTCAGTCGGGAGCAGTGCAAAGCGCTACTTCTGATCCTTTCCAAAATGCCAATGTGGGTTTAAGCAATTATAGTGGAGATACTATCCGCATACTATTCCGTGGTTATGGATCGGGATTTGAGGCAGATATGGCCATAGATGAGGGGGTGATAGATTCCGTGTCTTGTCCAATTCCATCTAGCCTTAGTGTAGGAACCACCACCACTAATACGGCACCTTTAACTTGGACATCGGCAGCCAGCAATTCCCAATTCGAATATGGTGCACCGGGCTTTAGTTTGGGTAACGGTACTACCATGCTGGGTAGCGGTGGATCTGCTACTTTAACGGCTTTGCAAGCCGGATCCTATTATGAAGTTTATGTGCGCGATATCTGCGGGCCCGGCGATACTTCGGCCTGGTTTGGACCAGTAGCCTTTACTACGCAATGTGGTACTTACTTGGCTCCGTATTACGAAAGCTTCGATCAAGGTTTTGATGAAGGCGCCGCGGGTGGATTAAACACGGGAGCTACTATTTCTCCTTGTTGGTCACGAAATCGCGACAGCCTCTTTTTCTGGGGTGGTGGCACTGGTGGAACTCCTTCTGCGGGTACTGGGCCATTAGGAGATAAAACCAGTGGTAATGGCAATTATGTGTACACCGAAGCCAGTGCAGGCGCCAATGGCGATACCGCTATTTTGGAGTCGGGTTTAATCGATCTCAGTCCACTTACTAATCCAGAACTACGTTTCTGGTTCCACGTGTTTAGTGCTAATAGTCAGAACTTATGGTTCCAGTGGGAGATTTTCAGCGGTGGCAACTGGATAATTTTAGGAAGTCTTTCAGGCGATCAAGGAGATGTTTGGCAGGAGCAACGCGATGACCTATTGGCTTATGCCAATCAAACTGTGAAGTTCCGTTTTGTAGTAACTAAGGCTACTGGTGGTAATGTATACCAATCGGATGTGGCCATCGATGAAATGGTGGTTGACGAGAAAATCGCTTGTAACCCTTATACCATGCCATTTGTAGAAAACTTTGATGGATCGAATTGGCAAGAAGGAACTGGAGCTACCAATGATAATGACGCCATTGATCCTTGTTGGATTCGACCAGTTACTACTCAAATGAGATGGGGAACAGGCACTGGCACCACTGCTTCGGCCAATACCGGACCCGACACTGATCTTAGCGGAAGCGGAAACTATATTTATACCGAAGCCTCCCGTGGGGCTAATCCCGCAACTATTAGTACACCACCAATTATTGTTGATACTATCTATGCGGCACCGCATATTTATTACAGCTACCACATGTTTGGGGCCAGCATTGTAGATTTAAATATTGAGGTGGATAATGGAACCCTTTCGGTAGTGCGCACCCATACCGGTCAGCAGCAAACTGCCAATACCGATGCTTGGATTACCGACTCTATTGATATTTCCGCTTATATCGGTGATACGATAGCCATAAATTTTGTGGGTGATGCGACTAATTTTACGGGCGACATTGCTTTAGATGGCATTGAAGTCCGCGACGCCCAATTGCCTTGTCCGGATCCTACTAATTTAGTTGTATCCAATATCCAGCAAACGGAGTTTACCTTAGCTTGGAGCTCCACCAATGGTAGTAATCAGTCGATCGTAACTTATTATGATATGACGATCGGGCCTTCGAGTTTAGTGGTCTTAACTGGTCAGAATAGCCCCTTCACTTTAAGTGGATTAAACCCTAATACTTCTTATTCTATTAGTGTTTATGATTCTTGCAGTACCGGACAATTTAGCGGTAGTTTATATGACACCGTATTAACTGCTCCTTGCGATACGGTAACAGCCAGTTTCATCAATACCAATTCCTACCTTGGGGTAAACTACGATGCTAGTGCCTCGGTAAATGCGGATACCCTAATCTGGGATTTCGGTGATGGAAGTACTGGCGGTGGTGTTAATGTGAATCATGGTTATTTAGCAGCGGGCCTTTATAATGTGAGTTTATTCGCCCTTAACGATTGTGGAACCGGAGACACCCTTACTTTACCGATTCGAGTATGTGATACTTTGAATCCGCAGTTAAACATTTCCGTTTTTGATGATAGTATCACCTTTAATGGAAATGGCTCGGGAGGCAGTTCTTATCTATGGGATTTTGGAGATGGCAATACCGATACCAATATTACGGGTTCGCATGTATATACTTTAAGCGGTACTTATTCTGTAAGTTTAAGTGTGTTTAACCTTTGCGGTGATACTGTATTGGTGAGCCAGAGTGTACAAATTTGCGCGCCACCAAAGGCCGATTGGACCTACAGCGTTTTACCACCTACCGGAACAGGATTACGTATTCAGTTCGATGCTTCGGCTTCTACTAATGCTACTTCCTATGCTTGGGATTTTGGCGATGGTACTACCGGTACTGGTGTGAGTCCGATTCATATTTACCAAACTCCCGGTTTGTTCTATTTCGTAAAGCTTACCGTAAGTAATGCTTGCGGCAGCACTAATGAGTGGGGCTGGAATTTATTCGCCATTGGCTTAGAGGAGTCTATTGCAGATGCGCAATTGGAAGTTTATCCAAACCCCGTGGAGGATGTATTGAACCTAAATTGGGATGCCCAACAAATTGAGCTTCGTATACTGCGTTTACGCGATGCCAGTGGACGAATTATTAAAGAGGTGAATCCTAATCAGGCTCCTTATCAATGGGATTTAGGAATGATTCCGGCCGGTACCTATTTCTTAGAAATTGAGCACGATCATGGTAGAGAAGCGATGCCGATAGTTATTCGATAGGCTGCCATTTATTTTTTTCGAAATACAGTTTGCAGGATGTGAAGAGGGGATGAGTTAGTAATATTCAAAGTAGCTTCTCTTGAGCTTTATATCGTATGTTACATTAGAGCCATTCTCAGGCTTTATGTTTTCTAAACGATCATAAAGCTCTTCCCTTTTTTTTCGGTAGTATAATCTTGAAACAATAGGGAGGTTGGGCTTTTTAATAATAGACCTAAGCTTCTCATCTGAGATCCTATCTACGGATAAAGCTTCAAAGCTAATTTCATTGGTAGAGTCTCTCGCGTATATAATTGCACCTGGTAAGCCATGCAGTTTCCAAGGTCCATGATTTATGGCAATTGAAGGGTTATACCACGCATAATAGGTTCTCCCTCTAAATTCTCCAACTGCAAAATGACAAAGATTATTCATTATCATTTTAGTTGAATCCTTTAGATTCCAATTTATTTTATCTCTCTTTTCGGCGATTAGAATCTTATTCGGGCTAATTGAACTTAAATATCCCAATTGGAAAATGGAATCAGAGTTTGAATCATACCTAATGTGCTTGTAGCTATCGTCTATGATTATACTTTCGTTTTCGGAGACTTCCGTGGTTTTATCGATTTGTTTGAAGGAGAAAAAGGCGCCTTCCGAATAAGAGTATAGGGTAGATTCAAAACCTTTTCCAGCGTAGAATGCGCAGGTCCAATCATACTCAATCTGATAGCCGTTCATAGTGTTTGTTGGCTGACTTTGATCAGTCTTTGGGCTAAGGGATGATGCTAAAGCGAATAAAAAAAGGAAACTGCTTTTAAAACTCATATTGATTGTAAGTAAAGGTATTAAAACGCACACGATAAAAATTACCGTGTGCGTTGGTGTTTTTATAGGTTTCCGGCCATCTCTTTGGCTTTGTCAACTAATTCTCCCATTAGTTCGACGGCCTTAGCTTTAACTTCATCACAAGGACCTTCAACTGATCCCGAAACTTGAACTGGGCCAACTGTTACTGTAATAGTGATTTTACATTTTAGAGCATCATCGTCTAGCTCAATATTCATGAAAACTTCAGCTTCTTTTTGATTTAGGTCCGAAGCAAAATGATTTTCAATGAGCATTTCATTGGAATTGTTAAGTTTTGGGCTAGGTTGCTTGACAGAGCCTGCAAAACTTACTACAACAAAAAACAGTGTTAAGGCAGCTGTTGAAATTAGCTTTTTCATAGAAAAAAAAATAAGTAATTGCCTACTCTTGCGATTTTCGGTGCCCTCGATTAATCAAATATGACCTTGATTTAATGGTTTAAAAGGTTTAGTTAGGTTTGCGAATAGAGTCTCAATGATATAAATAATTTGCGAAATTCAATGAGGTTTGAAAGTTTTAACAGTTAAATGGTAGGTGAATGAAAAAACGTAGTCAAATTATATCTTATTGTGAATAACTTGAAAAAAGCTGTTCGAGATTCAAGGATTTATAGGAAATCCTAAACCTTAGAGAGTGCCAGTATTTTCATCTATAAAGGGAATTAACTGAATCGGAAGAAGCCTTTTTAGAGGCTACTAAGTTTAATTATGATTCTTAGCTGCTATTGAGACTATTTCCGCCCTCTCTTTGGTGGTAGCTATTTTTTCTTCTTGATTTTAACCCAATAAGGGGTGTTACTCCTACCATTTTTCAAGTACAACAAAAGGGTACCTTCTCTACGTGGTCAAATATTTACGCAAAAAAAAAGAAGCCATCTCAATTTAAAATCGAGACGACTTCTTTGCATCAATCAACGGGAAAAATTCTTTAGATGAAAGACCAGAAGATCTTTTCAATCTTCCAACTATCACCCACTTTTACTAGGGTTATAATTTCTTTCCAGCGTTGGCCTTCTGGGCCAGTTATTAGTTCGGCGGTAGCCACATCTTCACTAACATCGGTAATGGTGATTACGTTATTCTGACTTTCAGGAGCTACTACTTCCTGACCTTCCATCATTGCTTTTAGATCGTCCAGTTTTTGTACTGGCGTTAAAGAGCCATCACGGTTTAAACCTTGATTGGTGAAATTGCGGCTTAAAACCTTGCGCATCTCTTCGAAGTCGCGCTCATTAAAGTTCTCAATATAGGTTTCTACCGCGTACTCGGGGCTTGATTTTGGTTCGCCTTCTTCAAAGGCTACCATGTGAATAGGAAGTTGGGGATGTTCTTCGTTGCCGGATACGGTCTTGTTTTTTGCTGAGGCGGATACAATAGTTCCCACCACCAACAAGGCACTTACTAGTGTCTTCATGATGTTTATGTTTTAGTTTCGTGAGGCTAAAGTAGATGCTTCCGCGAGCGGACTCTGTTAAGAAAAACTTAAAGACCAGCCACTTGAGGAAAAGAGGGGACGAATGGGGGAATAAGGACTATAAACTAGTCGGGAGGGCAGGAGTTGTTTGTACAAGTCTGTTTGCCAAAGGCTTGCACACCAATCCAAATACCGGGAATAAGCAGTAACCACTCCTCTTCGAACCAGGCAGTGCCCACTAAGGAGACGGCAATTAGGATGCGCAGCGAGCGCATTAACCAAGAATTCCAGTTGATATTTACTGAGCTTCGCGTAGCGATAGGAAGTAATTTACATTTAGCCAAGAACCGCCGTTTACACATTCAATGCCATTTCCGGCCAAGAAGTTTTGGGCCATGCCACTGCGGTTTCCACTGGCGCAAACTAAGATAAGAGGTTCGTCTAAGCTGCGCAGCTCTTCTAATTTGTTATTCAGTTGATCGAGGGGAATATTTACTGAGCCCGCAATGTGACCGCCAGAAAATTCTAAATAACTACGTACGTCAACTATGGTTCCTTTACCAGCGGCGATTAATTCTTGAACGTTCATTTAGCGCGAGATTTTTTAATAAAATCGTCCACCATGCTAAGTAGTAAGCCTCCCATCATTCCTCCATATAGTGTGGAGTTAACAGGACTGCCAGTAATCGTACAGCCTTCTTCACAGCCTACCTGTACATAATACAAATAGCCTGCGCCTAGTCCGAGCACGATACCAATTAAGGCGAAGCGGTATTGGTGGAGTATTTTTTTCAAAGTTTTCATGAGGGGAGCAAAATTGCAGCTTTCAACTACAATTCTATGTGACAAATGTCAGGCTTTCCAATATTGGCCATGAACCTTTTTCGATGAAAGGTTTTTAAAAGCAGAAATTGAGTGATGAAGCATCTAAGGCTTCTTAACTTGCGGTTCTAAATGAAAACGATGAGAGCATTCTTAAGTCTAATCGCAGCTTTGTTAATAGTAAGTGCTTGTGATTCGGAGTCTTCTAATTCCGATACAGCACAAACAGAGGCCTCGGCAAATTCAGCAAAAATTCAAGTTCCTAGTGGTTTTAAAGCAGAGGTGTTTGCCAAGGACCTGGGTAATGGTCGGCATTTAGCCAGTCGCGAGAATGGGGATATCTACCTAAGATTATCCGTGCCAAAAAACTCAAAAAGCATTGTCGCTTTAAGAGATACCAATCAAGATGGAGTGGCCGATCAGAAGGAGTACTTTGAAGAATTAGAGGGCGGTACTGGTATTAAAGTGTACAATGGATTTCTGTACTTCAGCACCAATGACCGGGTTTATCGCCGACGTTTTAATGGCAACGAATTAATTCCGAGTGGTGAGCGAGAACTGGTTCTTACGCTACCCATGCAAAATCAACATGCGGCCAAGCCTCTTACATTCGATGCTAATGGAAATATGTATGTTACCATCGGCGCACCTTCTAATGCTTGTCAAGACCCTAGTCGCACCAAGGGTGTTCCCGGTCAAGATCCTTGCCCGCTCTTGGAAACTTCAGGAGGTATTTGGAAGTTTAGTGCCAATACCCTCGATCAGAGTTTTGAAGATGGGGAACGTTATGCCACGGGGATTCGTCATGCGGTGGGAATTAATTACAATCAGAAGCACGATAAGCTGTATGCCATGCAACATGGTCGCGATCAACTACATGAATTTTGGCCAGATATCTACACCCAAAAACAGAGCTCTGAATTACCTGCTGAGGAGTTTTTAAGAGTTGAGGAGGGGAGCAATTTTG
>CATMQD010000167.1 GCA_950073045.1 uncultured Flavobacteriales bacterium
GTTTGATAGAATACTAGGGGCGTTAGCTTGGTTTAACCCCGTCGCTCCAATTCCGAAAAGCCCAACTGCAGTTAATGAGTAATTGTGAATATTTCTCCCTAAAAATTTCCTTGTAGGATTAAAGGTTGTTCTGTTTAAACGGAATCCAGGGGCGAAATTTACGTTGAAGCCGGTTTCTACTGTGGGCGGATTAATCAATTCATTGCCTATGCCATTACGGTATTTTAAGGCTGTGGTCATAGCGGAAAGCACAAAGTCCGAGCTTAAATAACTGAATCCTTTGGGTGAAAATTTTTCACCTTTTTGATAGTTGCTATCTAGTAAGGTGCTTGTTTCATGGGTGTAGAACTGGCTATCTCGACTGGCGTATTTTTTTGAGTCTTCTTCATCTAGCCATAGAGAATCTACTTTCGTCAGCCCTAAGTCTTCTTTTATGTCGTCGAGCGAATAGTATGTTGTTTTATCGGTGATTTTAGTGCGGAGTCGCTTAGTTGTTTTGTACTCAATAACCTTTCCTGGTTCATCGTTCTGTATATTGGGGTTTTTTATGTATTGATATACAGTATTGTTTTTAAGAATAATTTTTTTGTTGCTTTTACAGGAAGTTCCAATTGCTGTTACTATAATTAGTAGGCTAACTTTAAGTGTGTTGCTGTACATGCTTGGTGTTATTTATTGATCACAATACTTTTGGTGTTTGGGTAGAATACAGCCTTAGGGTCTTCTAGTAGTAGTAGGATTGCGGCTACATCTCCACCAGATATGTCTTCTGCTTTGTAAGTTTTTCCGTTACTTAAGTTTAACCTAATGTCTCCATCTGACTCAGGGTTATATTTAATAAAATAGCCAGTGATTTTAGGATGAGTCTCCTCCTGAATAGAATCGGCAAGGTACAATTCCTCCATAGCGCCCTCTTCTACTAGTACAAAACCCTCTTCTTTTCTTTTACAGGAAAAAACTGCTGTCAACAGGAGGGCAAATAATATGAATGCTTTCAAAGAATGTTTGATCGTAAGTATTCTTTCTTCTTCCAATAAATCTTTTTTCATACTTATTTGTTTATTAAAGTTTTAGGTTGATAAATTTAGTGAATCAGTCACTTAAAAGGCAGATTGTAGGTGGGGTTTTTCCCCCTATTTTTTGTGGTATTTTCCCCTTTGTAATCCCCTCTGACTACCTGATTAAATGTACACAGTAGCGATCTTTAGTTAAGCCCCCTGCCCGGTTTTTCGCTTAGCTGGAAACAAGCGTTCCCAAAAGCTTTTGTTGCGTTCCGCCTGTAAGGCGCGACGATAAATACGAAGCTTACGTTCGGTTTCTTCTTTGAAAGACTCCAGTTCTTTTTTACGCTCACTTTCTTGCTTAGTAATTTGTGATTGTATTTCGGTGAAAGTGCGCTCCCAGTTATCCTGTTTGCCGCGTTGATCGGCGAGCAAGCGCATCCCTGCTTGACGCTCTTCTCGTTCTTGTTGGTATAGTTTTTCGAGGTGGTTGCGTTGCTCTTCTACATTCGAAAGGCGTTCCTTAAGTACGGCTAGTTCTACCGTATCCTTATTGGGGGTGTTGTCCGAAGCGTTTTCGGCAGCCCCCAGCTCTTTGTGGGGGCGGGGCTGCCTCTCTTCGGTCTCAAAATGGCAACGGTCACCGTAGATGCGAATGAGTTCTGAGGCATCAACTAAAGGGTTCCTATTATCGTCCTTCTCCATAGAGATCCCTTTTTTGTCGATGTGTTTATAGAATGTTTTGCGGGTAATGCCAACGATGCGGGCCGCTTCGGAGATGGAATACTTCATTAAAATCACCTGTATAATGCTGGGTAATGGATACACCTTTTACCCTGTATACTAGCTGGATCGTTACCATTAAGCAAGGTTTTAGCGTTTAAGTATCCAGAATATACTGGGTAATGATGGGTAGGGTATCCAAAAAGTATCCGTAACCCGTTACAGCGTAATGCTTTGGTATGATTGATCCCTATACGGATACAGTGTGTACGCAATTCACTTTTTACCTGTTAGTACAATTGCTTAGAGATGTATCCTCTTGTATACCTCTAAAAAGAGGGGCTGTGTAGGCTTGTGGATACTTGTTTCCTATGCTAGTGTATAGGCATCCGATTCTCTTGGTTCAAGGGAATTCATGGAATTTCTCACATCCCTAACCTCAAGGAGGAGCCTTCAGAATCAATTAGCCATGAAAAAAACCACCATTGCAGTGGCGGTTTTTTAAAAAGGAATAAATAGGCTCTAAAGCCTGCTGGGGGTAACAACAATTCCAGCTTAGCGCTTTAGGGTTCGTAATGCAAGTACAATCGTACTGGCAAAGCCTTTTTTGTGGCTAAATGGTATCGGGCTTTAGTTATAATGGAACACATCGCATCTTATATACACCCTGGTTTTATTCGCGGAGGCCATTCTTCAAATAGTAGTTCGCTGCCTAGGCGTAGAGCGGAAGCTCCTGTGCCTATTGAAGACGGCACCTTTGTGAAATCATTAAGTCAGGCTTTTGTTAAAAACCGCCGCATTATGGATAGTACTGCTAGATTGGTTACGCTTTTAAGCGGTTGGGCAGGGCATAACCAGGCAATTGAAACTACCCAAGGGATTTTAGCGAAACACTTGGGTAAGTCAGTGCGCCAGATTCAAAGGATGTTGCAAGATGCGATACGGGAAGGACTTCTAAGCTACAATTATACTAAGTCGCGTGCTACGGGGATGATTACCGGTATTCGTATTTACCTCAGGTTTTCAAGGATTAGAAGGCAGAAACCTTCCCAAAGCCGCAGTTTCTCGGGGGCGACTAAAGAGTCGCACACTAAGACCAACTTATTATTAAATACTAAGGATAAGGCTTTGGAGGAACGTTTACGGTCTTTCTCTGGCGCTTTGGGGGTGAATTACCCTCTTGAATGAGTACAGTAATTGCCCCAAACTTAAATCAATATTATTTAAAGACTGCGCTAAAAGAGGCAGGGCAGGGTGCTACCCTTAAAGTTGCAAGTGAAAAGAAAGAAAATGGATGAATATAAAGCAGGTGAAAGAACGATGGACTTTAGAGCGTTTGCTAGGGGCGATGGGTTATCAGCCCGACCCAAGAAAAAGCAAGGGCCATGACTTGTGGTACAAAAGTCCTTTTCGGCCCCAAGAGAGTACTCCTAGCTTTCACATTCATACGGGATATGACGCTTTTAAGGATTTTGGGTTGGTAGATCAGTCAGGGGGGGATTTGATTGCTTTTGTGCAATGTTGGCTAGCACATCAGGGTAAGGAAAGTTCCATTTCAGCGGTACTGGAGTGGTTTAGAGGCTTTTCGGGTGAAAGCCCCAGCCCTTTACCGGTGAAAACGTTCCAGTCCCCTTTAAAACGCGAAGCAGCGGCATTTAAGATATTATCGGTAAAGCCCGTGTTTAGTAAGGCTTTGTTTAATTACCTGGCAGAGCGTGGAATTTCGAAAGCAGTAGGAACTCAGTTCTTAGAGCAGGTGTACTTTTTGCATCGTCCTACTGGAAAGCGCATTTATGGTTTAGGAATAAGAAATGAGAAGGACGGTTACGAAGTCCGAAACCCCCTAGGCTTTAAAGGTGTGTTGGGTGAAAAGGCGGTCAGCTTTATTCCAGGGGCTGATCGAGATGGTGAAACCTTGGAGGTATATGAAGGGTTTTTCGACTTTCTAAGCGGGGTGGAGTTGGCTAAGCAGCAGGATAGCCCCTTATCGGATAGTGTGATTATGCATACCAGCACATTGCATGAGCCTGTTGCAGAGATGATTCGTGCAAGGGGGTACCGGAAAGTACGCTTGTGGTTGGATAATGATCAGGCAGGGGAAGAGAGTAGCTTGTTGCTACAACAGGCCTTTGCAGGTACTAATCTCGTTATGGAATCGATGAATGAGATGTATTCGGATTCTAGGGATTTGAATGAGTGGTATGCGAATGCCGATTATTAGGACACTTCCTCTAAGGCGTAACTGATCTGTCCATCCTTACTGAAATCAAGGTTGATTTTGTAAAAGCTGTAACTGATACTCTGTATGCTTTCGAAGGGGACGGAGAAAAAGTGGCAGGAAATTTCTACAGGATCGGATGTTTGTCTTCCTTGAGCTGCATTTGAAGCTTCGTTGCTAAGGAGGTATCGCCTTTGGGGATCTCTAATAAATATTTGTTTAGGATGATATTCTCAGCTGCTCTAAGTCTCAAAAGTCAGCGCTGAAAACGCCGATAGAGTACTTGATAATGAGGTAGGATGATCCGGGATTTATAACAGCATAACTTATGGGTTAGTACTAGCGTAACTGATATGTCCTTAACCTTGGAATTAGCTAGGCTCGGGAATCTCTTTTTGCTTAAGTAGAGCCTCTTTATTATAGCTGGGAAAAGTTCTTTCAAACACATTTCCCTCTACATCGCTTAGGCCTTCGATGTGTACCATGAATTCGTCTTTAGTCAAAGGCTGGTATTCTTTTACTTCATGAGAAATAGCGTTTTGTAGATTCCAATTTTCATGGTTTAAGAAATCAACGGCATTCATAACGTCTTTGATTAGATTTTTATCGGCCTGAATCTGGCATAAAAACTCGATAAGAATAGATAAACGGTCATTCTCAGATGGCTGCACTTAACTCTCCATACTATACAATTAAAAGGTTAGTATCTAGTGTGGGTTAAGCTGAAAGGTTTGTCAAGTGATTGGCGATAATTGATTTAATTCTGTTTAAATGCTGGTCTGAAAATTCAGAGAATGTCTTCACTTCAAGTTGCCCAACTTGTTTGATTCGATCTGAGATAGCCTTTTCTTCCTGAAATATTATCACGCTATTGCAATAGGACCATGCGACACCCATTTCTAAGCCGGTGAAGGATAAAACATCCGATTTCCCAACGAAGCTGATAAAGAGGCTACACTTTTTAATCAGGTTCAGGTTTTGCTCAATATTTTTATATCGATCCTGCTGGTCTAAACCAAAGATATATAGGTTTTCGTGCTTCTCAGATATAGTGTACTTGTCCTTTAGAAATTGTAAAACATCTTGAACGACACCTCTTAATTTACGATTATCCCTTAATGAGCTAGTTACGGCAATGAACACTTTGGGGTGTGGATGTATCTGGGCAATGCGTGTTTTAGGGTTTTTGGCGAACCTCCCTTCCTCGAAGTAGGTTTGTAGGTCGTCGGAGGTTGAGATCCTCGGAATTGGGTGGTAGGACAGTCGCCTTATGGAGAGGTAATTTCGAATTGCTTTCGCCACTTCGATATCGGGAATTTCTTCCCCAGTTTTAAGCACCTTTGCTGGTAATATGTTTCTGTTTTTTTTTACAATTATCATGGTTCCACTTACGGGATGATTATCCTCAAAAGTTAAATAAGAAGCCATTGAAATATTATTGATCACTTTAGGCCTTTCAAGCAGGGCGGTAATAAAGAGCTTTGTGTGTCGACGGTTATTGCTAAGTTCGAAATACGCACAATCACTAGTTACCTTGTAGGTTCCCTTGTAATTAGGCCTTCCACCCTGTGGAACATTTTTATAGCTACAGTCTTTTTCTGAGATTAATGTTAATACTGTTCTGCCTATAGTAGGTGCGTGAGTTTGGCTAACGTGGTGATAGTAGTAGACATTGTACTGCATAGGGTAAGGACTCTCATCTTCTTTTTGCTTGGAGGATGCCCTTATTTTTTCTAGCCGCTTTGTCTTTTTGAGATATTTACGATATTCATTGACGGCCGTTATGAAATCATGGACACCTTCAACAGCATTAGTGAAGCTTTTCTCAGATATATCAACATCTTTATTGTCGTAATAGTCATCAATGATTTTAAAGCGCCTACGCATACTGTCGACGTCAACTGGCCTTTGGCTGTAGGATTCTTTTCGATCAACCCACCATGTTTTAAATTCCTTAATGGAACCACCGTCTTCTTCGAACCAGAGACGAGCTTTAGCTCTACATTCTTTAGCTTTTTTAAGCCATTCTCTTACTTCAGTCTCGTTATCGTGCATTTTTGGATGTATTCTGTTTGCCACTGTAAGGCAATATTAGAAATCCCTTATCTCCATGCTTCTTAAGCTCTCTAAAAATAGGGAAAATCCGGAAAATCCAGGGGAAAAACCCTGTGACCAGTCCTAATCCGACGGAGAATCCGAGATGGGGTGCAATAGCTCCTACTAAATTAGTTCACGGTTTGAGAGTAGGCCTTCTCGGAGCTCCGAATCAGTAAAGGATGTTTCATTTTAATTGTCGGTATTATGAAGAAGTGTTTACAGTTTATTAAGGTAAGAGTTCTATCAAGTGTAGAGTTGGTGCATGCTCATTGTGCTACTACTATACATGCCCGCTTAGGGGTAATGCTTACAGGTCAGCTTAAAGTAGGTGTGTTATGACCAAGATTGCTAAATGGATTCGAGTTCAGGTGAGGCGGATAGCTTTCCTTTTCTCAAGTAAACCCAGTCAAATGCATTCGGAGCTTCCTCCTGAATTAAGCAGTAGACTCGAGAAGTTAGCGCCAAAGGCTTTCTCGGCAATGCAATCTTCTAAGGAGGAGGGCCAAGAGGTGGAGGGCACCTGGTGTAGAATAATGGATCAATATCTAGTCCAAAAGGGAGAGGGTGTTATAATTGAGGCAGCCAGTTTCAAGGCTGATATTGATCGGCTGGAGGAACTTTTATCGGACTACTCGGAGCAGGATATGTTCTGGGAAGGAATGGTAGAACGTCAGTCAGCGACTGATCGGAAGAAGTATAAGCAGGAGAAAAATCACGGTAGCCGTACCGCTGAGCTTACTAGTCTTAGGACCTTAATAGGTAAGAAGAAGGCTCGCAGGAATCAGATTGAAGGCAGTAAGGGTATGCCCGGGGTTAAGAGCACCTTAGATAAGATGCCGGCCTTGGTGTTGAGCTTTTTGGGGATGATGATTGTGGAGGGTGCCCTTACTTATATGGCTATTTCTAAGCTTTCGTTGGTTGCAGACGCTGCTATTCCTTTATTCATTGTCGTTTACTCGGGTTTGGTCGGTTTAGCTTGCCACCTGTTTGCCTACTTCCTTTCTAAAGGTAAAAAGATACTCGCTTTGGGAAACTTAATAGGAGCCTTCGCTTTGGTTACTGCGATTGTACTTCTAAGAGGTTATGGTCAGAGCGAGCCTTTTGATTGGGTCCTTAATGCTGCCAACTTTCTTTTTGTAGCCATATGCATTTTGATTTCTGTAAGGCTGCATGAATGGCGTGAATACTGGCTCTTGGATTCTGATATTGCTAAGCTGGAATCTAAAGTAGATGAGATGAATGCTGAGTCTGATCTTCATCTTAAGAGCCTTTCTTTATTGGATAGCGAACAGTTTAATGATTCCATTCAACATGCCAAAACATCTAGGAAGCAGCTGAAAGACCAGCTTCTGGAGAAAAAATCTAAGCTCTTTAAATGTGAGATGAAGCTAAAGGGGCTCTACGCCAATGTGAGTGCTTACAAAGAGTACGGCTTGGCAATAATTAGGCAAGCTGGCGCTGATGGTGCCGCTTCTAACTAGTAATAATTAACCCAAAATAAATATTCGAGTAATGAAAAATACAGAAAGTAATATCATCAATTTCCAAGGACTCCTAAAAGGAGGCCTAATGGCTTTAATGTTTTTACCCCCAGGGCCAATGAAATCTCCAATTCTGTCTACAGGAATAGATGATTGACCAATTTTAGGAGCATGAATAGAAAGTCGATCCCGATGTGTTTCAAGCTCTTGTTTCATTACATCTAAAATATGGATTCTACCTTCCTTGGCTTGCTGTAATGCTTCCCGCATAAGATCAATGGGAAGTCCA